>CALGHC010000074.1 GCA_937915965.1 uncultured Myxococcales bacterium | reverse complement strand
TTGCCCCCATGCCACAGCCCGCCAAGGATCACGCCAGCTCCGGCGCAGCCGGCACCGGCCTGGCCGGGCGCGCCGGGCTTGCCGGGCTTGCCGGGCGCGCCGCTCAGCGCCTTGTTGCTGACCATGCAGCCCTCGCAATCATACTTGGCCATCTTGCACGACGACGTCTTGCCGTCATTGGCGTCCGTGTACGCGTCGCCACCGGCTGGCCCGCCTGCGCCGCCCCCTCCCGGTCCGCTACCGACCGCACCGTTCTCGACGGCCGCGGTCGTCTGCTTGGGCGCCTTGCCATAGGGACACTGAGGGGGCGAGACCGTGTCGTGAAAATCCGGGCAGATCGCGGTGCCGCCCTTCCCGCCCGACACATAGATGCCCCCGCAGATGCGGGCGCCGCCAGCGCCACCCGAGCCGTGATCGAAGACGTTGCACTGGCTGTGGCCAATATCGTGCGCCGCGGCGCCTATCTGACCTCCCACGCCGCCGTCGCCGTTGCCGCCTTGGTTACCGGTCGGGCCATCGCCGCCGCGGCCGGCGATCAGCCGATTGCTGACGATGTGCACGCTCGCGTCACACCCAACCAACGTCAGGACGTAGGTCGAAGCGCCTGGGGACGCCGCGTCAGCGCCATGGACGGTGAATCCAGTCATCCGGGTCGGAGCCGAACCGGGGCCGCCGACGAGTCCATCGCAGGCGACCGTGACGGCGTCGCCAACCGGCGGCGCGAGGCCAACGACGAGGGTCTCGTAGGCAGCCGGGTCGTTTTGCGAGAAGCCCTTGCCGAAACCGCCCCAAAGCGACACGCCGGCGACCAGAGTGATATTGCCCGGATAGGCGCCGGCGCCGACGTAGACGTGGGCTTTCTGCTTGGCTTTGGCGACGGCCAGCCCTTTGATGATCGTCGCCAACGGCTGTTCGACCGTCCCTGGCCAGCCGTCCTTGCCGTTCTTGGCGACAAAAATCGCGTTGCTGACGTCGCCGTCGACTCCGTCGCAGTTCTGGTCCTTGCCGTCGGGCAGATCGGCGCCGCCAACGGGGGCGCACTCGCAGCCGTCGAGGCCCAGGCCGTTGGCGTCGACCCAGCCGGGCGCGCACTGCTGGCCGCACTTCGGCGCGCCTCCCTGAGCAGTACAGGTGGCGATGCTGTGCCCGCCGACCGGCGAGGGGCAGGCGACGTTGCAGCCACCGCAGTGGTCGACCGACAGGTACCCGCCGGTCGCCGGGTCGACAAAGCCCTCATCGATCTCGCCATCGCAGTCGTCGTCGAGACCGTTGCAGACCTCCATCTTGGCGGGCGGGGCGTCGCAGATTGGGCCCGCGGCGCCCTTGCAGATGACCGCGCCGGGACATGCCCCCCACGCGTTGGTCGCGACGCAGGCGCCGCCGGTCGCCGCGTCCTCGTCGATCACCCCGTCGCAGTCGTCGTCCTTGCCGTTGCAGATGTCCGGCGCCGGTACCGCTGCGCTGCACATGCTCCACCCCGCGGCCACGCAGCTCTCAACGCCATTGCAGGTGCCAAACGAGTTGCTGCGGGTGCAAGTGCGGGTCTCGCCAAGTTTGTCGGCCGTACACGTGCAGGCGTCTTCCCCTGGCAGACAGGCCGGCTTGGCGCCGCCGGCGGCCTTGCAACTGAAGCCAGCGGGGCAGATCGACGGCGCGGCGGAGCAGCTGGCCGGCGCGCACACCCACGGCGCGCTCGCCGGCCCGGGGCCGACGCAGCCAAGGGTCGCGCCGCAGTCACCGTCGACGCTGCAGTCCTGGCAGACGGCGTAGCTCTTGGGCACGCAGCCGCCGCCAACGCCGATGACGTAGCCCGGATCGCACGCTGCTATCACACAATAGGGCGGCTGGCCGCTGGCGAAGCAGCTACCCGTGCCGTGGTCGAAGGCGTCGCCACAGCTGTTGCCGCACAGCCCGCAGTGGTCGTCTGAGAGATACTTGCCATCCTGCAACCACGGCTGATCGATCTGGCCATCGCAGTCATCGTCGACGCCGTTGCAGGTCTCCGCGGCCGGCGTCGCCGCGTCGCACAGCCAGCCGTTCGTCCCCGCGCAGCTTGCCGTGCCGGTGCACGAGCCCCAGGCGTTGCTCTGCTGACACGCCTTGGCAACGGGCAGGTCCTCGTCGGTCGCGCCGTCGCAGTCATCGTCTTTGCCGTTGCACTCTTCGGCGGTGGCGCCGATCGCGTCGCACTGGCTCCAGCCCGCGAACGTGCAGGTCTGGCTGCCCTTGCAAGTGGCGGCACCGTCCTGGCAGGCGCGCGACAGACCCAGTTGGTCGGGGCCGCACGAGCACGATCCGCTGTCGGGCAGACAGGCGAGCGCCCCGGCGTCTCCCGGGGCACAGGTGAAACCTTCGGGACAGCTCGACCCGCCGACCACGTCGAAGACGCAGGGGATCGCGCAGTACGGCCCTTCGCCGCCGACTGTCGCGCACGCCCCGCCGAGACAGGACAGCGCGGTGACGCAAGGAAGGCACGCGAAGGCGCCATCGGCCACGCAGATCGGTGCCGCGTCGCCACCGAGATCGAAGCAAGCGTAGCCGATCGGGCACGCTGGATCGCACACCAGGGTCTCGACGATCTCGCCCGTCGCGTCCGAATCGGCGCCAGCGGTGGAATCTGCGACGAGCGCGTCGGCCGTGTCCGTTGAGGTCGCGTCGCCGACGTCAGCAGAGTCGGAGCCGGAGTCAGAGTCGGCGACCGTCGCGTCGCCGCCGCTTGCGTCTGCCGGGCCGCTGTCAGCGACTCCACCGTCAGCCTGGGCCGCGCCGTCCACCTTGCCGCCGCCATCGTTGCCGACTGAGACGGCACCGAACGCCGGGCCGCCCTCGGTGTCCGAGTCGCTGCAAGCAGTGCTCACGACGACGACGACCGCGACGGCAGCGAGCAGCGTGACCTTGGTGCGAAGGTGTCGGGGCATGAAGCGCCTCGCCGTTGGCCGTGATCCGGGAGAGCCCGCCGCCTCGCGGCGCCCGGACGCGCCGGACCAGGAGCGATGAACCGCGAGCCCGGTCGGCGAACAACCAGCGTAGCGGGCGCCGATAGCAGGGCGCAAGCGCGACACCGAGAGTCGGTCGCGGACACGCACGCCGCGAACGCATTGCGTCGCTGCACGGGAGACCGCGGGGAGTGGCCGTGAGGTGGCGGGAGAGCGGCAAGAGCTGCGGGCGCATGGCAACGAAGAGGCCGCGAGAGAACGGCCGGGGGCCGCGGCAGCCGCAGCCGCGGCCACGCCAGCGAGCTAGCGCTGCAGGAGCAAGACGCCGACGACCGCCGCGAGGGCGACGACCAGCACGGCGAGCACCACCACGGCCGCCAGCAAGGCCGGCGGAGTCTGTGGCTGGGCGACGGGCAGCCGAACGCCGAGAGATTCCGAGGGGGGCGCCATGCGCTCAGCGAACGCCGCCGACAGGTTCGGCGCGGCACGCTCGCCAGTGGCGGCCTTCGCGGGTGGCGGCGCGACCGCGCCAGTCGGCCGATCGGCCACCATCCGGGCTACATCCTCCTGCGACAAGGCCATGGTGTCTTTGGGATCGTGCCCGCCGGGCTGCACACGGCGCCGCGACGGCGCGACGGCGATCTCGCCGAGAGGCGGCCCGCCAAGCTCCACATAGCGGATCAAGAACTTGCCGATCTGGATCTCGTCGCCGTCATCGAGGGCCTGCCGCTCGACCTGTTTGGCGTTGACGAAGACACCGTTGGCGGAACGCTCGTCGCGTACCCACGCACGGCCCTCGGCGACCACGACGGTGGCGTGGTGACGAGAGATGCCGACGTTGTCGATCTGTAGATCACACACGGCGTCCCGACCGATGGTGGTCTCGGCCGCGGTGATCGGGCGGCGACGAATCTCGCGCCCTTTGAGAGTCACGATGAGCTCTGGCATGGCTCCTCACATAGCCGCCGCTGGGACGGCAATTGGACTGGTCCCTGTGTAACCCGAGTTCGAACGAGACGCGAGGAATCCACGTGTTTGCGCGGAGGCAGCGCGTCACAAGCGAGTGTGTGGCCCTTGCCGGCTGACAAGCTGGCCGGCTACGGTGGGGTCGAGCGGCTGTGCCCGGGCGCCGACAGGAGGGAGCCGTGAACCCCGACGAGCGCGCCATCGGCGTGGACCGTTGCCCCGTCTACGATGACGCCACCTTGTATGACGGCGTCAACGAGATCCGCTCGCTGGTCGACCTCACGTTCTGGCTGCGGCGCTGCCGAGAGGCCCGCGGTCGCGGCGCTGGGCGCGTCCTCGAGATCGGCTGCGGCACCGGGCGGCTGCTGGTCCCCGCCCTGCTCGCCGGCTACCAGGTGGACGGCCTCGACCGCAGCGCCGCCATGCTCGAGGCCGCCCGCGAGCGAGCAGCCGAGCGGGGCGTCATCGCGCGGCTCTTCGAAGCGGACTGCCGCGACTTCGACATCGGCCTGCGCTACGCCCTGATCACGATTCCCTACAATGCCTTGCAGCATCTCCACAGCAACGACGAGGTGTTGTCCTTCCTGGGTTGCGTGCGACGCCACCTCCAAGACGATGGCCGATTGGTCATCGAGGTCATGCAGCCCGACATCGCGCTGCTCGACGGCGCGCCGGACGACGAAGCGCCAGTGGCGGTTCTGCCCGATCCCCATGACTCCATGGCGGTGCTGAGTGTGACGGAGCGGCGGCAGTGGTGCGGATTCAGCCAACTGGCCCGCCACACCTGGCTGGTGCGGCGCGACCGCGTCCTTGTCGCCGAGCTGCCGGTTCACCTGCGCTGCTTCTTCCCCCAGGAGCTCGACGCGCTGCTGCGTCTGGGCGGGATGCGGATCACGCGGCGCTGGGGCGACTTTGACGACGGGCCGCCCTGCGAGGAAGGCCGAGTCCAGCTGGTCGAAGCGGCCGACGCGAGCCACGAAGCGCGCAAGCAGGAAAAACCGCGAACGCCGGGCTACTTCGAGCGCTGTTCGTAGACCCCATCCCAATCTGCACCCGGCGGGTCAGCGGCCAGCGCCCGTGCTCGCTCCAGCAGCACGGCGACCGGGCCGTCGTCGGGGTGACCGACGTGCAACGCGACGAGCAGAGCTTCGGCCTCCTGCCATTCGCGTGCCCGCCAAGCGGCCAGGGCCCGGTCCCAGCGCGCCAGCGCAGCTGCATCGACCGCACCGCCGCAGTTGGGGCCGATCAGCTCGAAGATGCGTACCGTGCCAGCGCGTCCTTTGACCCGCACCAGGTCGAGCTCGCGGAAGACGAAGGCGTCACCGGCCAGTGAACGCGTCGTCTCGCCGCACAAGATCCCTGTGCGATACTCCTTGGTGAGCGCCTCGAGGCGAGCGCCGAGGTTCACGACGTCGCCCATGACGGTGTAGTCGAAGCGGACCTCGGAGCCCATGTTGCCCACAGAGACGACGCCGCTGTTCAAGCCGATGCCGATGCGGATCTCCGGCAGACCGCGGGCGCACCAGCGGCGGTTGAGTTCGATGAGCTCGGCCTGCATCGCCAGGGCGCTGCGGCACGCGTGGACGGCGTGATCAGCCAGCTCGAGTGGGGCGCCATACACCCCCATGACGGCGTCGCCGATGTACTTGTCCAGCATTCCGCCTTCGTCGAGGACACGGTGGGTCATCGGCGTGAGGTACTCGTTGAGGAAGGCGCTGAGCGCTTCGGGCTCCATCTGCTCGGCAAAGCGCGAGAAGCCGCGTATGTCGCTAAACAGCACGGTGATCTCGCGGCGCACTCCGCCGAGCTGGATTCGGCTGGGATCGTCGATGATGCGCTCGACCAGGGCGTCGGCGACATACTGCGAGAAGGCGGCCTTCAGGCGCGCTTTCTCGCGACCCTCGGTGGCCAGCGCGGCTGTGGTCGAGGCCAACGCGGCGACCACGAGCGCCGCGACAGGCAACGCGACCGAGACGATCAACCCGTCGGCAAAGAGGAGGAAGGCGGCAATCAGCCAGCCAGCGATCAAGACGAGCGCGCCGGCACCCGCGATCCAGGCGCGACGGTGGCGGATGCGACGCAGCTGCAGCAGGGTGAGGAGCGCACCCAGCAACAGGACCGCCAGCGGGGTCGCGGCGAGCGGCGCCATCCGCATGAGGCCACCGTGAAGGGCGTTCCAGGCCAGCGTCGCGTGCACCTCGACACCCGGCACAGACGGGTCGAAAGGGGAGGCAACGCGGTCACGGGCTGCGTCGGTGTAACCAACCAGCACCGCCTTGCCGGCGATCACCTCGCGCGGGACCGTGCCGTCGAGGACATCGGCGGCGGAGACGGTGCGAAATGTCCCGCGCGGCCCCAGCCAGCCGAGAGTCGCGACACCGCGGCGATCGACGGGCAGGTCGCGCTCGCCGAAGGCCATGCGCGTCTCGCCGCCAACGTAGGTCGGACCGATCGGTGGCTCGTGAAGGCGGCCCGCAAGCACCAGACCGAGCGCCTGGTACAGACGACCGGCGTGCTCAATCGCCGCGTAGACGCGCCGAACCTTGCCGTCGTCGTCCCGCACGACGTTGACGTGACCCGCGCCGGCGGTGGCGGTGGCCAGCATCGGCAGCGACGCGTAGAGAGGCGCCTCGGCGCGCGGAGGTCGGGTGCCTGGTGGGCCATCGACCACGACGGCCTCGCTGAATCGAGCCCCACGCAAGCCGATCGGCTCGGGGCTGTCGATCCGCGCGGGGCGCGCCTCGCCTTCGTCGAGGAAGAACAGAACCGCCAGCGCGACGTTGCCCGCTCGCGCCAGGGCCGCGACCAGCTTGTCATCGCCACGGCTCGCATCATCCACGGCTGCGAGCGCGATCTGGGCGGTCTCGATGGAGGGGGCCCAGGGGCGAGGCAGCGCGCGAAGCCCGCTGAGGGCGCCGCGAACCCGCTCGACGACGGCCGCGGGGAGCGCAAACTCCGGGCTGGCGAAGAAGGCGTCGACGGCGACGAAGCGGGGCTGGTAGCGGGCCAGGGCGTCGAGGAAGCGTGCCCAGCCGGCCCGCTGTTGGAAGATCTCTGGGTCACGACGGCGCAACTTGTCGTCGAAGCCAACGATGACCAACTCATCACTGGTCGGGGGGCGCGGTCCACGCAGCTTGAAGCGCGCATCGACGGTGTCGAGCTCGACGGCCTCAATCCCCGGCAGTCGCAGCGTGCCTGCTTCGTGCAGGAGCGCGAGTCCAGCGCAAATGAGCGTGCTGGCGAGCGCCGCCCACAGGGGAGCGTTCGACCTGGTGGCCGACGCAGCGCGGCGTGAAGGCGGCTGCGGGTCTGGCTGGTTCACGCAAGCTCCTCGCGAGGCCGTCGATGTATGCGATGACCAACGCCCAGGCGACTCAGTTCGTGTCAACCTCGAAGGCGATCGTGAGGCGCACGCTGGTCGGACGGGGTCGGGAGGGCGCGTCGAAATGCAGCTCACCTGCGCGGGTGGTCACACAGCGGGCGATGCGGCGCAGCAGACGGTTGCCCAACGTCGCCTTGAGACGCGTGGCGTTGCCCTTGGCGTCGATCGTCATCTTCACTGACATCTTGGCCTTGCGCGGGGCGCGCGGCTCCCAGCCACGCTTGACGCACTGCTTGGTCAGATCCAGCAGCGGCCCGATGCCGTCGACGACAGCGGCGCGATCCAGGCCGCCGGTGACGCGCGGCTTGCCGCTCAGCTTGACCTCGACACCGACCGAGCGCCGCGCCCACGGCACGCCGGCGGCGACGTCAGCAGGCGCGAGCACTGTGGGCAGCGCCATCGCCGCAATCACGGCGAGCGGCAAGATCCAACGACGAGCGCTCCAGGCGCAGGCCCGCCTCGTTCGTGGTTCGGAAGTTCGTGAGTCGGAAGTTCGTAAGTCGGAAGTTCGTAAGTCGGAAGTTCGTAAGTCGGAAGCTCGTGAGTCGGAAGCTCGTGAGTCGGAAACTCGTGCGTCGAAAGACACCGTGGCGTTTCTCCTGGACATGCGTTTCTCCTTGACATCCCGACCGCCTCGACGCGGCACGGAGCGACAAGATCCTACCGCCGTTCGCCCGCGGGCGCACCCCCAGGGAGGGGGGGCGCGCGTGCTATCCCGATCGGGAGTCCGGGGATCACGTCGGGGTCCAGGCGCGCGGCGCGCCACTGGACAGGCGCGGCGCAACCTTCTAAACGGTCGGGACGCGGCGTTCTTGCGGGACGGTCCCCCGAGTCGCCCGCCCCCGTCCCGCCGTTGAGGCGAGAACACGCCAAGCCTGGCATGAGTGGGGCTCCTCGGGAGGATGGAAGATGCGTTTCCCCATGATGCGGGCCGCCATGGCGGTCGTGCTGATCGCGACCTGGGCGATGTCCGGCTGCGACAAGAAAGAAGAACCTGGCGCAGCGACGCCGGCCGCCGAAGCCGCGACAGCCAAAGCCGCCACCGACGAGGCGATGCCCGAAGCGGTCGCGAAGCCCGCTGAGGCCCCCGCAGCGCCAACAGCCGCCCCGACCCACCCGGCCGCTGCAGCTCCAGCGGAACCGCCGCCGCCACCGGCGACCCCCGAAGAGCTCGCCGCCGCTGAGAACTCAGAGAACACGGGCAAGGCGAAGGCGCTGGTCAACCGCGTCACCACAGATCTGACGGCGATGCTGGCCGAGCTGGAGGCCGCGGGAAGCGACTTCACCAAGATCCAGGAGATCCAGCAGCGCTACAAGACGTCGAGCGAGAAGCTGCGTGCCGAAAGCGAGGCCATCAACGGTCTGCTGACCAACGCGGAGAAGCAGGTCGTCGGCGAGTACGCCAAAGGCAAGATGAAGCCCCTGCTCGACCGCCTGCT
>CALGHC010000073.1 GCA_937915965.1 uncultured Myxococcales bacterium | reverse complement strand
CCCAGGCGGACTCGGCCCACTCGTCCTCGGGGGGCGAGCGCGCGGCCTGGAACCGGCGTGCCCCCGTTGATCTATTCGGCCGGTTCGGACAACCATGCGTCAGGGTCCAAGGGCCGAATCGGCCCAGTCGCCGCGGGAAGGAAGCCTGGATTGCGCGGCCAACGGTGGTCGCTGTTCCACTACAGCCGGCGGCCGCACAGCTACAGCCAGCGGTCGTACAGCCACAGCCGGCGGTCGCACAGCGTCCCTGCCGGCACTCAGGAGAGCCTCTCGTGCGGACTCTGATCGTCGCGTTCTTGCTCGCGGTCGGTATCGCGGCGGTCATGACGCCGCTGGTGTTGCACCTGTCGCGTCGACTCCGGCTGTACGACGTGCCGGACGGCGTTCGCAAGATCCATACGCGCGAGATCCCCCGCACCGGTGGCGTCGCGATCGCCGCGGGGTTCTTCGCTCCGCTGATCGGCCTGCTCTTCTACACGAACACCTTCTCGATCCAGCTGCTCAGTAATCAGACCCGCATGCTCGGATTCATCGTCGGTGCGTTGGCGATCTTGGCGCTCGGTGTGGTCGATGACCTGCGCGGGCTGGGCGCCTGGTCCAAGCTCTCCGTGCAGTTTGCCGTCGCCGCTCTGCTTTGGGTCTGCGGCGTTTCGTTCGACCAGTTCAAGATCTTCGGCACGACCATCGAGTTGGGGCTCTGGTCGCTGCCGATCACGATGATCTGGGTTGCCGGAATCATCAACGCGATGAATCTGATCGACGGTCTCGACGGCCTCGCTGGCGGCGTCGCATTCTTCGCTTCCGCCTCTCTCTTCATTGTCGCCGCACTAGACGGCAACCTGATCCTCGGCCTCTTCGCCGCCTGTCTGGCCGGCAGCGTGCTCGGCTTCTTGCTGTACAACTTCTCGCCCGCGCTCATTTTCATGGGGGACGCGGGCAGCATGACGATGGGCTACGTATTTGCTGCGGCAGGACTGTGGAGTACCGGCAAGCGAGCGACGACCGTCGCCCTGTTGCTGCCGCTCGTCGCTCTCGGCGTTCCCATCATCGATACCCTCTTCGCGATCTTCCGCCGAACGATTCGCGGTCAGTCACCTTTCTCCAGCGACCGCGGCCATATCCATCATCGACTCTTGGACGCGGGCTATACGCAACGCCAGGCAGTGCTGATCTTGTACGGGGTCTGCGTTACCCTGACCGTCGTCGCGGTCGCCGTTCATTCGGCTGACGACCCGGTTATCGGCCTTGTGCTGCTCGCTCTCGTCGGCGCAGCGGCCCTCGTCGTCCGGGCGGTTGGGCTGCGCCGAGCCATGCTTCGCTCGCGCGGCCCGGCCGCCCCGCCGGCGCCGGAACCTCCGTGCACCGAGGAGCCGCCAGGCGCGGCCGGACGTGGGAGCGCTTCGGACGGTCAGGCCGTCCCGTAAGCACCTGCGATGACCCGCCAGAACCCGCGAGCCGCTCTTACCCGCACCGAATTGACTGGGACCCGTTAGGCGCGCGGGTGGGTTCGGTCGTAGATCTCGCGCAGCTTTTCGCGATGGACCTGGGTGTAGATCTGTGTCGTGCCAATGTCGACGTGGCCGAGCAGTGCTTGCACCGCGCGCAGGTCGGCGCCGCCGGCGAGCAGGTGGGTGGCAAACGAGTGGCGCAGCCGATGGGGCGACATCGGCTTGTCGAGGCCAGCGCGCTCGGCGTATCTCTTGAGCAGCTTCCAGAATCCCTGCCTGGACATGGCTCGACCCTGGCTCGTAATGAACAGGGACGCTGCGGCACCACCGCGACGGCCGCGCGCGTCCGGGGACCGGACCAGAAACGGCCGCGCCTCGCGCAGATAGAGGAGCAGGCGTTCGCGTGCCACCTCGCCGATTGGTACCAGGCGTTCCTTGCGGCCCTTGCCGAGGCAACGCACGACGCCACGGTCGAAGTCGACGTCGTCGAGCGTCAGGTGAACGAGCTCACTCACCCGCGTCCCGGTCGCGTAGAGGGTCTCCAACATGGCCGAATCGCGCATGCCGCGGGGGGTGTCGAGCCCCGGCGCCTTCAGCAAGCAATCGACCTCCTCGCGTGACAGCACCTCAGGCAGCTTGCGGGCCGTCTGCGGCATGTCCAGCACGGCTGCGGGGTTGTCCTCGACGACGTCGCGATCGACGAGGAAGCGGCACCACGAGCGCAGCGTCGACATGTGGCGCGCGACGCTGCGTGGCTGCAGGCCGTCCTGGCGCAGCGCGCGCAGGTAGTCCATCAGCACGTCCCGGTTCATGCCGGCGGGATGCGTAGGCCCGTCGGTGTCGTTGAAGTGGCGCAGCATTCGATTGAGGTCGCGACCGTACGCCGTCACCGTGTTGTGCGACATGTTTCGCTCGAGGCGAAGGTAGCGCAGGAACAGCCGGATCTGCACCTCGATGGCGCTTGGTGGGATCGGGCTGACGTCGGGAGGGCTTGATTTCATCGCACGACCGATCTTGCGCTCGGCCACGCGTTCGTCAAAAATTTCCTTGCAGCACAGGTGATTAGATCGGTTTCTTGACTGCGGCCGGCGCCGTGTGATGCTTAGGCGATCCAGATTCTGTGCTGTTCAACATCAACTCGTTCGTCTCGGCGAGGGCCGCCGCCGAATCGCGCAGCTCGGCGAGCAACTGGTGTGCCTGTCGCGGCGAGACGTCATCCGTGTCAATGGCCGCGAGTCGGGTCAGCAGACTCGCCACGGCGGGGGACGGGGCGGCGACAGGCAGCGTCTGCGGCGCGTCGAAGAAGCTGAGCTGCCGCGGCTGGCGATCCGCCATGCCGGCGTCAGCGACGGCTTTGCTGCGAGATTCCAGATCGGCGAGGACCGCTCGGGCTCGTTCAATCACGGCGTCGGGAAGCCCGGCCAGCCGGGCGACCGCGATGCCGTGTGAGCGGTTGGTGGGGCCGGGCTGAAGGCGATGCACGAAGACGATCTCATCGCCCCACTCACGCACCGCGACGTGCGCGTTCTCGAGACGTTCGAGGCGCTCGGCGAGGACCGTCAACTCGTGATAGTGGGTGGCGAACAGACAGAACGCGCCGACGCTGTCGTGCAGCCTCTCGACGACCGCCCAGGCGATCGCCAGGCCGTCGTAGGTCGAGGTACCGCGGCCAATCTCGTCGAGCAGCACCAGGCTACGGGGCGTCGCAAGGTCGAGGATCGCGGCGGTCTCGCGCATCTCGACCATGAACGTCGACGCGCCACTGGAGATGTCATCGGCCGCGCCAATGCGGGTCATCACGGCGTCGAATACCGGCAGCGTCGCCTCGGTCGCCGGCACGAAGCCGCCGGCCTGCGCGAGGATGGCGCTGAGCGCAACCTGGCGCATGAGGGTCGACTTGCCGGCCATATTGGGCCCGGTCAGGAGGACGATGCGCGTCAGCTCGCCGTCGAGTTCGATGTCGTTGGCGACAAATGTACCCGCTGGCAGCATCTGCTCGACAACTGGGTGGCGGCTGCCGGTCAGCACGAGGTGGGCGTCATCGGTCATCCGTGCTTGCACGTACCCCTGCTCGGCTGCGATTTCGGCGAAGCTCGCGTGCACGTCGAGCTCGGCCAACGCCGCTGCGATGCGCCGGATCGTGGCCACTGCGGCCACCACGGCAGCGACGATCTCGCCGAAGAGGCGGGTCTCACAGGCGAGCCGGTCGGCCTCCGCGCGGCTGAGCTTGTCCTCGAAGTCGATCAACTCTGGCGTGCTGTAGCGCTCGGTGTGCTTGAGGGTCTGCTTGCGGTGGTAGCGGTGCGGGACGTCGGCGGCGTGCCGGCGGGGAATCTCGATACCATGCCCGGTGACGCGGTTGTAACGAACCTTGAGGCTGGTGATCCCGGTAGCCTCCCGCTCGCTGGCTTCGAAGCGCACCAACCAACTGTGGCTGTCGCGGCATAGCTCGACCACCGCGTCGAGCTCGGCGGACCAGCCCGGCCGGATCACCTCACCGTCCGCGATGTGGTTGCGTGGCTCATCCGCCAGCGCCTTGGTCAGCATCTCAGCCAGCTCGCCTTCGCCGCTCAAATCGGCGGCGAGGCCGGCCAGGGCGACGCTGTGGCCGACCAGACCGAGGTATTCGCGCAGCTGCGGTAGCGCAGTGAGGCTGTCCCGCGCCGCGGCGAGCTCGCGTGGCGTAACCATACCGGCGGCGGCGCGGCTGGCGATCCTGGCAAGGTCGGCGACACCGTCGAGCTGCCGACGGACGTGCTGGCGTGTGGGCCGGTCTTCTAGCAGGGCCGCGACCGCGCCGTGGCGCACCTCAATCGCGCGGCGGTCGCGCAAAGGCGCGACCAGCAACGATCGCAAGAGACGAGCCCCCGCTGAAGTTCGTGTCCGATCGACTGCGGCGAGCAACGCCCCCTTGCGGCGGTCGTCGCGGGCCGTAGTCAGAAGCTCAAGGTGGCCGACCGCGTCCCGGCCAATCGTCATATGAGCGGCGCTGTCGAGGGGGATCGGCTCAGTCAGAACGCCAAGCGCCAGCGGACGGACCTCGGCGAGGTATGCTCGTATCAACCCTGCCGCAACCGCCGCGGGGTCGTCGTCCGCCGCACGCCACGCTGCTTGATCGGGTTCGACGGGAGTGAAGAGCACGCCGAGTGCTCCTGGCACTGCCTGTAGGGCCGCCTCGAATCGGGCGGGCCCGATGATCTCGCGCGGGTCAAGGCGCGCGATCAGCACGCCCAGGGCCGCGCTGTGGTGGACGCGGTCGATGTGGAACGCGCCCGTGGATACTTCGGCTACGGCGACGCCGACCTCGCCGCCACGGCCTGGCACGAGCGCGAGGATGTGGTTGCTCTGCCGTTCTTCCAACGCGCCGCTCTCGAGCACAACGCCGGGCGTGATGACGTGGGTGATGCCGCGTTTGACGGTGCCACGCGCCTTGGATGGATCCTCAAGCTGCTCACCGATTGCGACGCGTCGTCCGCACTCAAGCAGGCGCTCGACGTACGTCTCGATCGCGTGGTGGGGCACGCCGGCCATCGGGATCGGCCGTGGGTCGTTCTTGTTGCGCGACGTCAACACGAGATCGAGCAGCCCCGCCGCCTCGATCGCGTCCTCGAAGAAGAGCTCGTAGAAATCTCCCATCCGGACGAAATGGAGCGCGTTGGGATGCTGGCGTTTGAAGTCGACGACCTGACGCATCACCGGCGTGAGCGCTTCGAGGTCAACCTCGGCGGTGGTGAGGTAGTTTGGCGCGGACATCGGCGGGCGGACCTGGACGGGACGGACCGGTCCGAGCGGTGGGTTCGGCGCGTCGCTCAAGGCCCAGTCAGGCAGTGCAACACGCGGGCGATGGTCGGGCCCTCGGTCTCGGCGCCGCCGGCGGGCAACGGGCAGCTGATCTCTTCACTCCATTGCCAGGCGGTGTCGGCCCGAGCGAAGACCGTCGCGCTTTGGCCGCGCTCGATCGTCGCGCAGGTGCGCAGGCTGTCGCCCGGCTTCCAGATTGATGTCTCAAGCCGATCGCCAACCATGACCTCCAGGCGGGTCAGCTCGCCCTGGCAGCTGTCACCTGCAACCTCGATGCGCAGGTCACAGACGGTCGTGGGGCAGGCACCACCACCCGTCTCGCCGCACGCGCAGGTCCCAAACGGCAGCGGATCGATCACGGCATCGGCCTGGCATGCGCAGACCCAGGCAGCGAAGACAAGGGTGATCACCGTCCAGCGTAGACGTGGCCAAGCGCGGGCCAAGGCACGAGGCGCCTCCAGCATTCGTGCGCGGCTGGATGCCCGCGGTCGCAGTACGGCCATGCTGCCCATTCTCCCGGCAAGCGCCCTCAAATGGACGCGAGAATCCGACGCGGCAAGGATGCGAGGGCGAGGCCCCCGCCGTCAACCGTCGGGTCGGTGACCACCCCCGGGGGTGACGGCGTCGCGGCCTTGTGCGATCCTTGACGCGTCGCTCACCGGCCCCTCCGAGGTCTGAAATGTTCCTACGCCGTCGACTCTCTACCGCAGCAGCCATGCGCCTTCCGATGCCGCTGATCGGTGCCGTCTCAGCGCTTCTCCTCTTTCTGTCGGGGTGTGGCGGCGGTGGCCTGGTTGTCGTCACGGACGAACCAGTCAAACGGCTCGCCCGGCCGGGAGGCATCATCATCCTGCCCGTCTCCGTGATGACCCCAGGAGCCAACACGCTTGAGATGATTGCGCGTACCGGCGACGTGGCGACGTGGCTTCTCGATCACACCGATCTGCCGCTCATTGGTCCGATGGACTATCAGCTCTTCAAGGAGCCCGATGAGATCACCCGGGCCGCTGTCGACACCGATCTTCTGACCAACAGAGACAAGGTGGGGGTCGATGTTCGGGGTTGGGCGGCGCTCTATATTCAGGTCACCGAGAATCGGGCGAC
>CALGHC010000072.1 GCA_937915965.1 uncultured Myxococcales bacterium | reverse complement strand
CGCTGCCGCCGGCCCCGTGGCGATGGCCCCGCCCAGTTGGGACGTACCGGCCGCGCCGACCCGGGCCGCCTTCCCATGGGTCGAGTGGCACGGATACTTCCGGTTCCGCCCTGATATCATTGGCAACGGTCACCTCGGTCTCGCCGAAGAGAGCAGCACCAAGCCCAAGGAAGTGATCACCACTTCAGCGATCCTGCCGCCGCTGTCGCTGTGGCCGCAGAACAACGACCCCAATCAGAACAACTTCTCTGGCAAGGTCGGCAAGGGTCGCGACGAGACGACCATCTCGGGTGCGTCGATGCGCATCCGCATCGCGCCGACCTTGCACCTCGCCGATACCGTTCGCATCAAGACGACCGTCGATATCTTCGACAACCACGTGCTCGGCTCGACGCCGGACTACGCCGGCTCGATCAAGCGCCCCGACGTGCCGTTGGTCGCGTTCGCTACCTCGAGTCGCCCCGGCGTTGTCTCCGTCCAAGAGGCATACGGCGAGTGGAAGACCCTGTTTGGTTTGCTGCGCGTCGGTCGACAGGCGTCGCACTGGGGTCTGGGTATCTTCGCGAACGGTGGTGGTGGCAACGGCTGGGACCACGGCCGGCCGATCGAGACCTACGGTGGCGGGCTGCTGCCGCACGATGGCAGCGGCTACGAAGCCGACTACGCCAGCTACGTCGACCGGGCCGCCTTCGTCACCAAGATCGGCGTTCCCTATGTCGCGCTCTTCTGGGACTGGGCGTCCCAGGGCGTGCTCGCCCGCGACCCCTCGCGAATCGACGGCGCGGCGCGCGACATCACCGACGACGACGACGTCAATCAGGTGGGCCTGGCACTTTTCAGCAAGCCGATGACGGAGCAGGAGATTGACGCGCGCAAGGCGCTGCTGCTCGACCACTTTGGTTCATCCTTCGACTGGGGCCTGTACTCGGTCTACCGGTGGCAGCGCAGCGACACCGAATACAAGGGCACGGTGCCAGGCGAGATGGACGCGGGCGACGCCGACAGCGCCAAGCTGATGCCGCGGGAGGCCTGGGCGGTCGCCGCCGACCTGTGGGGACGCTACGAAAACCGCCTGAGCTTTGGCAGCCGCATCGTCGTCGAGGCCGAGGCCGCGACGCTCTTTGGTCACATCGACCACGTCGAGCCCCTCGTCGGCAAGGCCAATACGGACGAGACCGCCCGGGACATCCGGATGTGGGGCGCCGCGCTCAAGGGCGCATGGCAGGACGAGGGCATCGCTGTCAGCTTCGACGGCGGCGTCGCCAGCGGAGACGACACCCGCTGCTTTGGCGTCTACGGCGGTGGCAACTGTGGCATCGCGACCGCCGACGGCAATCCGAACAAGGAGATCACCGGCTTCAAGTTCCACCGCGGCTACCGGGTCGACACCCTGCTGTTCCGCGACGTGATCGGCGCGATCACCAACACCTGGTACATCAAGCCGACGTTCACGATGAACGCCCACCCGTTCTACGCGACCGACCTGCTCGGCATCGATCTCGCCGTGATGTACGCCGGAGCGATGAGCGCCGATGGCACCCCAGGCGGCGGCTCTGGCCTCGGGGCCGAGTTCCAGGCGCGCGGCTTCCTCGGCAAGAAGGGCCTCTTCTTCGCTGAGGTCGAGTTCGCCTATCTGCTGCCTGGCGACGGCCTCGACCTGAAGGCCGGCTGGAACGGCGTCGCCGAGGACAAGGAAGCCGAGGGGGCCTGGCGTCTGCTGACCCACCTCGCGCTGACGTTCTAGCAGCGCCGCGGGGTCAACTTGCACCATTTTGACTACCGCGATGGTGTCCTGCACGGCGAAGGCGTCTCTCTCGAAGCGCTAGCGGCCACCGTCGGCACACCCTGCTACGTCTACTCGCGCGCGACGCTTGTGCGCCACTGGCAGGTCATGGACGCGGCCCTTGCGGCCGTCGACCACACGATCTGCTACAGCGTCAAGGCGAACTCGAACCTCGCGGTCTTGCAGCTGCTCGCCTCGCTGGGCAGTGGCTTCGACATCGTCTCGCGTGGCGAGCTCGAGCGGGTCATTGCCGCGGGAGGCGACCCGAGCCGCGTCGTCTTCTCGGGCGTTGGCAAGGGCGACGCCGAGATCGAAGCCGCCCTGATCGCCGGCATCCGCTGCGTGAACGTCGAGTCCGGCGACGAGCTCGCCGTCATCGAAGGCGTGGCGCGGAGCCTCGACCTGCGCGCGCCGATCGCGATCCGCGTCAACCCCGACGTCGACGCGCGGACCCACGCCTACATCGCGACTGGACTGAAGACCTCGAAGTTTGGCGTCGACGTCGACCGCGCGATGGCGCTCTACCGCGTCGCCGCGGCCTCGCCACATCTCGAGGTCGTCGGCGTCGACACCCACATCGGCAGCCAGCTCACCGACGTTGAGCCCCTCGTCGAGGCCCTCGATTGCGTTCTCGCCCTCGTCGACCGCCTCGCCGCCGAGGGCATCACGCTGCGCCACGTCGACATGGGCGGCGGCCTGGGCATTCCCTATCGTGACGAGATCACCGCGCCCCCTCGGGCCTACGGCGAGGCGCTGTGCAGCCGCCTAAGCGCACGCGGCCTGTCGTTGATCGTCGAGCCCGGGCGGGTGATTGCAGGCAACGCGGGCCTGCTCCTGATGCGGGTGCTGGCGACCAAGGAGAACGGCGAGAAGCGATTCGTCATCGTCGATGCGGGTATGAATGACAACATGCGGCCGACCCTATACGGCGCCTGGCAGAGGATCATGCCGGTTCGCGACCCAGGGGACGCGCCCCTCGCCGCGGTCGACGTGGTCGGTCCGGTCTGCGAAACCGGCGACTTCTTCGCCAAGGACCGCGACCTGCCGCCTGCCCGCCGCGGCGATCTCCTCGCGATGATGAGCGCGGGCGCCTACGGTTTCGCGATGGCCTCGACCTACAACAGCCGCGTGCGACCCGCCGAGGTATTGGTCCACGGCGACGCCTGGGCCCTGATCCGCGAGCGCGAGTCCGTTAGCGATCTGTGGCGCGGCGAACACCTGATCGACGCGTCGTGGCTCGCGCCCGGGGCGGCCGACGACCCGGATGACCACGGCGGTCACGGCGGTCACGGCGGTGGAACCCGGCAGCGATGAATCAGGCAAACCATGCCTGAAGCGCGCAAGCGTTGCGTTGTTTTTCCTTGCCATTCGTAAACCTTGCTGCAAGATCGAGACGTTGGCGGTGCCAGCCGATGGCACGCCATTTGCGACAAAGACTACAGGGATCACAGGGACCCCAGCGACCACAGGGACCACAGGGACCATGGCGACCGCAGGGACCCCAGGGACCACGGAGACCCCCGGGTACGGCCGGTCGAACCCGCAGCCAGGAGAACCATGTCGCCACCGACGCGAGCCACATCATCGTCGCTGCAGACCG
Source organism: uncultured Myxococcales bacterium (assembly GCA_937915965.1). GTDB lineage: Bacteria > Myxococcota_A > UBA9042 > UBA9042 > UBA9042 > CALGHC01. Next base: position 1,976 of record CALGHC010000072.1, on the reverse strand, counting down.
TCGCCCGCCACCGGCGCGGCGAGCAAGGTTCGACGCTGATTGAACTCTTCGTTGGTCTGACGATCCTCGCGGTCCTCGCTGGTCTCGCGCTACCGTCGATCAAGGGCTTGATCCGCGAGCATCACCTGCGCAACGGCGCCGACGACCTGGTCTACGGTGCCGAGCTCGCCCGCTCGCAAGCGCGCGCCAGCCGCAAGGCACATGGCCTCGTCGTGGGTGGCGGCGCCCCTGGCGTCGAGGCGTTGACGATTCAGGTCATCCGTGGCGCAGGCAGCAGCTGCGGCTCGATCGCTGGCGGCCAGGTGATCTACTCCGCCGACTACAGCAGCACCAACGCCCTGAAGGCTGCCGACATCGACATCGTCGCCAAGGCCCCGGGCGATCTCTCCCAGTCCGGTACCTATCCGTGCTTCAAGCCCGACGGTCGCGTCCTGCGGGCCAACGACAGTCAGGTCTTCAGCCCGCCGGGCACCGGGGTGATCTCTGCCGGCAGCGTCTACTACGAGCTGTCGCGCAAGTCGGCCGGCGGCCAGCCCGCCGGCAACCGCCTGCAGGTCCAGATCACCTACAACGGCTCGACCACGGTCACCTTCGGCCACCCGCTGTCGGCACTGCAAGGAGGCGGCGGATGAGCGTCTTCACGCGATCCTGCGAGCCAGCGCGCCGCGCCCGAGGCTTCACCCTCGTCGAGCTGCTCGTCGCCGCTACGATCGCCATCGTCGGCTTGTACGCATCGATCGCGATGTCGGTCACGGCCCTGCGGGGCAACACCGAGGCCCGCGACTCGACCTGGGGCACCTACTACGCGGAGCACCTGCTCGGGACCGTTCAGGCCGAGAGCGTGCTGTGGATCGATGACACCTCGCTGCCGTCCATTGGCCACTACATCAACCGGCTGCCCATGCCGCCGGTGCCGGGGCAGGGTACGGGCTGGTTGCCTGCGACCTTCAACAAGAACAACCCCGACAAGCGCACGGGGCCGATGGGCAACGACGCGACGCTGTGGGATCCGGGCATTCTCAAGGAGATGCCGTCCGAGCTCGCGACCCGCTACTGCGCGCACGTGCGCCTCTTCTGGGTCAGCCAGGACATGGCGCGGGCCGAGGTGCGGGTGGCCTGGCCGCGGCGCAGCGCACCGATCGCAAAGTACCTCACTTGCCCGGCCACGATGGCCCTGAATCTCGCTGAGGTCGGCTCAGTCACGCTACCCGCGATGGTGATGAAGAATGTCTACGTCCGTTGACCGGCGCGGCCTCGCCGCAACCGCCGGCTCGCCGGCGCACCGCACCCGCCTGGCGCCGCTGGGTGGCGCCGCTGGGTTCAACCTGGTCGAGCTGCTGATGGCGATGGCGCTCTCGACCATCATCTTCATGGCCGTGACGATGCTGTTCACGTACCAGGCCGCCAGCATGAACGTGCAGAACGAGATCGGCCAGATGGACAGAGAGGCAGCGTTCGCTCTCGACCACCTGCGCCGCGACTTCATCCCGCTCGGTTCTCACACTACGCCCAACAGCGACGTTGATCCGCTCGTCTGCCCCAAGCCGGCTCTGCCGATTCGCGTCCTCAGCCTCGATCGCGCCGATGGCTTCGTCTACCTGCCGGCGGTCAACCCTGGCATAAAGACGCTGGCCATCACCCTTTTTGGCAGCCTCGACATTCGCGATCGCTACCGCACGGTCTCCGTCAGCGGTGACACCGTCACGTTGGTCGACGACGGCGGCTTGCCGGCGAGTCAGGAGGCATTCGACGAGGCGTTCTCGTCCAACCGCTTCCTGCGGATCGGCAAGGCCGACGGCACGATGTGGTTCCAACAGATCAAGTCCGCTGACTACGGCGCGCACACTGTCACGGTCGACGCCACGATTCCCCGCATCGAGGGCGCCCAGCGCTGCGGTTATCAGGGCTTCGGTCAAGGGCTGTGGGTCGACGTCCAGAACTACGTGCGCTACCGCATCATCGCCGACGCCCGGCCT
>CALGHC010000071.1 GCA_937915965.1 uncultured Myxococcales bacterium | reverse complement strand
GACGTCATCACGATGCACCCAATCGAGCAGGGTGCGGCAGAGATCGTCGGCTACCTCGCGCTGAACGATGAAGACGTGACGGTCGCCATGGACGACACCGATGAGACTCTGCTGGAATACGCCGACCCCACCGATCCGGACATCATCAAGCGAGCGAGGCTGCCCAAAGTGACGGTGAGGCGACGGTGAGCAACGAACACGCAGTCGCCAGCGCCATCATCCGGCTGATGCAAGGAGTTGTCTACCGCGAGTCGGACGAGGACACCTGGCTGACGCTGGAACGCTTGGGCGCCGGTGTCCGAGACCATTTCGCCACCATCGGTGTCGATGTGGTCGTCGACGACGCCGAGGGTTACGCGTATCTCCGGTCCCGACCATCCGAAGATGGCGATGAGGCGCTCCCTCGTCTGGTGCGCAGACGGGCGCTGACATACAACGTCAGCCTACTGCTGGTGTTACTGCGCAAACGGCTCGTTGAGTTCGAGACGACGGGCGGTGACGGCAGACTGGTGCTCACCACCAACCAGATCGTCGAACTGGTGAGGATCTTCCAGGCCGAGTCTACGAATGACGCGCGCGTCGTGGATCAGGCGGAGACGACGATCAGGAAAGTGGCCGAATTGGGCTTTCTGCGGCAGCTACGCGGTCAAAGTGACCATTGGGAAGTACGGCGAATTCTCAAGGCCTACGTGGACGCGCAGACCCTGTCGGACTTCGCCGCCAAGTTGCGGGAGTATGCGGGAGCGGCGGCCGGCGATGAGTGAAGGAAGGGCCGGCTACCGGTTGCAGTACACCGAGGTCTTGAACTGGGGCACGTTCGACACTCAGGTTTGGCGGTTCACTCCCGGCTCCGAGACCGCGCTGCTGACCGGCGACATCGGCTCCGGAAAATCGACCGTCGTGGATGCGATCACCACATTGCTGATGCCATCGCACAAAGCCGCCTACAACAAGGCCGCCGGCGCCGAGGCCAAGGAGCGCACCCTGCGCTCCTACGTGGAAGGCCACTACAAGTCCGAGCGAATCGAGGCGACGGGAAGGTCCCGACCCAAAGGGCTGCGCGAGAACCGACGGACATATTCGGTCGTCCTTGGAGTCTTCACCAACGAGGGCTACAACGAGACGGTCACTCTGGCCCAGGTCTTCCAACAGCGCGAGAGCACCGGCCAGCCTTATCGGTTCTTCGTGACCTCACCCAAAGCGCTCACGATCGCGACAGACTTTGCCGACTTCGGCTCTGACCTTCGCGATCTCCGGAAGCGATTGCGCGCGGCCGGGGCGGAGCTTTTCGACGAGTTCCCCAAGTACGCAACGTCGTTGCGCCGGCTGCTCGGGATCCGATCGGAGCAGGCCCTCGAGCTGTTCCACCAGACCGTCTCGATGAAGTCGGTCGGTAATCTCAACGACTTCGTGCGCGACCATATGCTCGAACCGAGCGACTCGACCGCGCGTGTGCGGGACATCATCGCCCATTTCGACGACCTGACCAAGGCCCACGATGCCGTCAAGCGGGCGCGTGAACAACTCGAAGCCCTTGCGCCCATCGTGGCTACCGCGGCAAAGTACGACACCGCGCTCGCTGAGCGCGACAACCTGGAGCACGAGCGATCCGCTGTGCGCCTTTTTGTCGCTGAGCTTCGATCCCGGCTGCTTGCCGAGGAGATCGCCGCGCTTGCGGCCGAGGGCTTGGGCTATTGGACGGAGCAGGACACCGCCAAAGCCACGCAGCAGGAGCTCAACAACGAACGCGAATCCCTCATCGAGGAGCGCGCCAAGGCCGGCGGGGATCGCATCGGTGAGTTGGAGCGACTCGCCCGCGAGGCCCGAGCGCAGGCCGAAAAGCGGCGTCATACCCGGACGTTGTTCGACGCCGCTGTCTCCGGCGCCGGGCTGGAACCGGTTACCGGCAGCGCCGACTTTGCAGCCCTGTCGGCGTTGGCCGTCGCCGAGCGCCCGAGGCTCACCGCGGAGAAGCGAGCCCTCGATGCAGCCAGTGCTGACGCGATCGGGCGCGAGAAAGAGCTGCAACGCAAGTGCGACAACATCACTGAAGAAATCGCTAGCCTTGAACAACGCACCAGCAACCTGCCTGTCGAGCAGGTCGAGTTACGCGCAGAGCTGTGTGCGGCCCTCAAGCTGACGCCCGAAACCCTGCCCTATGCCGGCGAACTTCTCGACGTCAGTGATGAGCACTCCGATTGGCGAGGCGCCTCAGAACGCGTACTGCGTGGGTTCGCCCTCTCTCTGCTGGTGCCGCAACAGCACTACGACGCCGTCGCCGGATGGGTGAACAGCCGACGGCTCACCTTCCATGGTCGCGGTGGCCAGACGGTCGGAGCCAAGCTGGTCTACGAGCGGGTTTCCCGACAACGCGTGCGGCTCCAATCCCCGGGGCGGGACGGGCTTGTGCTCGCAGACTGCCTCGAAATCAAGGACGGGGCTTTCCATGAATACCTCGTCGATGAGCTCACCAAGCGGGCCGACCACCGATGTGCATCAACCCTGCAGGAGTTCCGCAGCCAGCGGCGGGCCGTTACCCGCGAGGGCCAGGTGCGCTCCGGCGAGCGCCATGAGAAGGACGATCGGCACCGCGTCGACGACCCCCGCCGCTGGGTCCTGGGCTGGGCCAACGAGCGAAAGCTTGCCGCGCTCCGCACCGAACTGGCCGAGCTTGAGGTGGAGCTTGAGGCGGTTGCCACCGAGTTGGCACGGCTTATGGCGGATCGGGATGCGCTGCAGGCTCACCTGGAGGCGCTCGCCCGGCTGGATGGATTCCAATCCTGGGTTGACCTCGATGGTGAGGAGGCCGAGTCGCGCGCCAACACCCATGAGGCCGAACGTGTTCGGCTGTTGGCCGGCTCATCGCGTCTGGAGGAGATCACGCGTGCGCTGGCCCACAATGCCGAGCGCGGCGCTTCCGTGGCGGAGTTGATCGAGAAACTCACCGGCAAGCTCGCCACCACGGCCGCGGCCGCGAAGCGAGCAGAGCGGGACAAACATCGAGACGACGAGTTCGTTTCAGTGCAGCCGGAACACCTGCTGGCCGCCGCCCGTTCGTGCTACCCGGCCCTCGACGAACGACTTGGGGCGAAGTCTCCGGTGTGCGCTGCGGACTGCGCCGAGACAGAGGCGGCGCTGGCTGGCGAGCTCCATAGGCGCATCGAGCGCCTGACCCGGGAACTCGGCGGCTACGGCCAGAGCTTGGGCCAGCAGATGCTGGAGGTTTTGCGCCGGTGGCCCGAGCTTCGCGCGGACATGGATCCCAACGTCGACGCCCGCCGGGACTTCCTGGCGTTCCGCGACCGCGTGGCCACTGACGACCTCCCACGCTTCGAGAGTGAGTTCAAGGATCAGCTGAACAAGAACGCCATCCAGGAGCTGGCGGGGTTCAACAACTGGCTCAACCGCCAAGCGTCAGCCATCGACGAGCGCGTCGATCGCATCAACGAAGCCCTCGGTGCGGTGCCCTACAACCCGGGTCGCTTCATCCGGCTGGAGAAGGAGCAGACCACCAACCAGGATGTTGCGCAGTTCCGTTCAGATCTTCGCAACCTGACCAACGACAGTCTCGCCCTCGATGGCGACCAGTACTCGGAGCAACGCTTCCTCGATGTCAAGCGGATCATCGAGCGCTTCCGGGGCCGTGACGGATACGCCGAATCCGACAAGACCTGGACTCGACGGGTCACCGACGTGCGTAACTGGTTCATGTTCTCCGCCTCCGAGCGCGACGTCGAAACCGATCTCGAGTGGGAGCATTACAGCGATTCCGACGGCAAGTCCGGCGGTCAGAAAGAGAAGCTCGCGTACACGATTCTCGCGGCGTCACTGGCGTACCAGTTCGGGCTTGAGTGGGGTGTCCAACAGTCCCGAGACTTCCGGTTCGCGGTCATCGATGAGGCGTTTGGGCGCGGCTCAGATGTGTCGACGCGGTACGCGCTCGAACTCTTCGCCACGCTCGGGCTGCAACTTCTCATCGTCACGCCGCTGCAGAAGGTTCACGTCATCGAGCCCTATGTGAAGGCGATCGGATTCGTCGACAATCCGACTGGAACGTGCTCCCG
>CALGHC010000070.1 GCA_937915965.1 uncultured Myxococcales bacterium | reverse complement strand
CCCAAGCAGGGGGACCTGGTGTGTACCGGCAGCAGTGGCCCGACCTGGCGCTACGCCGACCCGCGCACGGCGCACCGGCGGATCGACAACACGGCAAACCACTGCGATGTCGTCACCGACGTGCGCGGCGGCTTCCTGCACGCGGTCGGCGGCAACGTGAAGAACAGCGTGTCGATGAGCCTCTACCCGGTCGACTCGCGGGGCCGGCTGAAGCCGGTCGGCGGCCGGCCGTGGCTGCTGGTCGTCGAGAAGCGCGGCTGAGTCTCAGGAGCGCGGTGGCGCGATGGCCAGTGCGCTTGCCGCGCCGATCGCAGCGATCGCCAGCAGCAGCACCGGCGCCAGCGACCACCCCGCCCATCCGACCCACAGCGCCAGGAGAGGCGGACCCGCCAGCGATCCGAGACTGCCGGCCTGCGCGACCAGGCCGTTGATCGGGCCGATCGCGCTCGCGTCTGCGGCGAGGCGCGGCACCGATGCGAAGGTCGCGGCCGGCACCAGCCCGCCCAGAGCAAACGAAAGAGTGAAGCCCGCGACCGCGAGCGGCAGCGGCGCTGCCGCGCTGAAAGCGAAGGCGGCAATCGTCGTGGAGGCCATCAAGCCGGCTGCGGTCAGCCGCCCGGGTGACACGCCGCGCGGCATCATCCAGGCTGCGAGAAGGCTGCCGGCGATTCCGAAGGCGGTGGCGACGGCGACGATTCGTCCAGCTTCCGCGGCGGTGAGGCCAGGGTGTCCGACGAGATAGGCCGGCAGCAGGCCGGCGAGCGCCAGGAAGAGCAGCGCGAAGCAGAAGAACGCGATCGACAGCCGAATCGACGGACCGAGTCGTTGTAGCGGGATGGTGCTTGAACCCGACTGGGACGCGCGAATATCCGGAACGGCCGCCAGAGCGACCAGCAGGGCGAGCGCCAGGACAGCGGCGTCGACGGCGAAGAGGCTCCGCCAGCCCGCGCCATTCGCGACGCTCGCCACCAGGAGGCCGGCGAGCGCGATGCCGGCCGGCACGAAGGTTCCCCATAGCGCCAGCGTGATGGGCTGATGCCTCGGCTCCGAGGTGCTTGCCATCAACGAGGGACCTGCGACGACGACCAGCAGGTAGCCGATACCCGCCAGGCCGCGCGCGGCAAGCAGGGCGGTGGCGTCATCTGCCGCGGCGCAGAGCGCGGCCGCCGATGCCATGACCAGTATGCCGATGCGAAGGGCCCGCGCATGGCCAATTCTTTCGGACCAGCCGCCGGCGAGCAGGCCGAACACCGCGCCCACCAGGGCGACGATCGACACGCTCGTGCCGGCCATGGCGAGCGACAGGCCGAGGTCGCGCTGCAGCGCCGGCACCAGCGGTGGCACGACACCGAGCTGGCCGGCCGCCAGCACGCCGATTCCGTAGAGCAGGGCGATCCGTCCCCAGGATGTCGTCATGGCGGCGACTGTAGGAACGCGCAGCGGGCCGGCCCACGAATAAAGTATTCGCTTGGTGTCCGATCCTAGTCCGCGGTCGAGGTTACCAGACGGGCCAGTGTCCCGTCGCTGAGCTGCAGCCGCTCCCACACCAGGACTCCGGCGCCGATCGGCACGACCTCGCTGCGGTTGGACTCGGTCCAGAAGGTCAAAGACGGAGCGGCCTCGTCGTACCAGCCGAGGTCGGCGAGGCAGTCTTCGACAGCGCGGATCTCATCGGTCGCGAAGCGCCACAACGACACGCCGCGAAGCTCGTTGGCGCTACCGCGCCAGTCCGCGACGCGTGCCGGCGACGCCGCCAGCAGCCGGTGCGTCAGATCGCAGATGAGATGGGTCGGAAGCCTAGAACTCTCGACGAGCCGGCGCAATCCGGCGTCGCCGGCCGAATCCAGCGGCGCGGCCAGGAGCTTCGACAACTTGTCGGCAATCTTCTGCGAGGCGCGATGATGCCCGCGCTCCCAGCGCGACAATGTCGCCTGGGTGACGCCGAACAACTCCGCGGCATGGCTCTGCTTGACGCCGCGCAGGCGGCGCCAACGTTTGAGGGCGCGCCCGAACTCGTTCACAGCGCCCCTTGCTCAGTTCGTGAGGCCCGCCGCATGCATGATGGCGGCAGTGCGCTCGGCGATCATGATGGTCGGGGCGTTGGTGTTGCCGCCGACCAGGGTCGGCATGATCGAGGCATCGACCACGCGCAGGCCCTCGACGCCGTGCACCAGAAGCTTGTCGTCGACGACGGCCATGCTGTCGGTGCTCGGGCCCATCTTGCAGGTGCCGACCGGGTGATAGATCGTCTCGCACTTGGCGCGGATCCAATGTTCGAGCTCGGCGTCGGTCTTTGCCGCGGCACCGGGCTGCAGTTCCTCGGCGCGATAGGGATCGAAGCCCGACTGGGCGAAGATCTCGCGGCCCATCTTGACGCCGGCGATCAGCGTGTCGAGGTCGCGTCTCTCGGCCAGGTAGTTGGCGTCGATCAGCGGCGTGTCCTTGGGGTCGCTGCTGCGCAGCCGGATGGTGCCGGTGCTCTCGGGCCGCAGCGCGCAGACGTGCAGGCTATAGCCGTTCTTGTTCAGCTTGGTGCGGCCGTGATCCATCACCAGCACGGGCAGGAAATGAAGCTGGACGTCGGGCGCCGCCAGACCCGGACGGGTGCGCAGGAAGCCACCCGACTCGGCGATCGGCGAGGTGCCCGGACCCTTCTTGCTCATCACGTACTGGAGCAGCGAAACCAGTTTGTTGGCGGTGTCGTAGGTGTCGCGCGTCTTGCAGAACTGCAGCAGCGCCGCGTCGAGATGGTCCTGGAGGTTGTGGCCGACGCCGGGAAGGTCGTGCACCGGCGTGATGCCGAGTGACTTCAGGTGGTCGGCCGGACCGACGCCGGAGAGCAGCAGCAGCTGCGGCGAATTCACGGCACCGCCGCACAGGATGACTTCGCGGTTGGCGCGCGCCACCTCGTCGCGGCCGTCGATGACATAGCGCACGCCCATGGCGCGGTTGCCGTCGAAGATGATGCGCTCGACCAGCGCGTTGGTGATGATCTCGACGTGGGCGTTGCCGCGCGCCACCGCCGGCCGCAGATAGGCGCTGGCCGTGCTCCAGCGCTGCTTGTCCTTCTGTGTCACCTGGTAGTAGCCGACGCCGTCCTGTTCGGCGCCGTTGAAGTCGGTGACGCGTTTGTGGCCAGCCTGTTCGCCGGCCTTGAGGAAGGCCTCGTTGAGTTTGCTGGGGTCGATCTGGTCGGCGACGTTGAGCGGACCGCCGGCGCCGTGGAAATCGTCGGCACCGCGCTCGTTGTTCTCGGCCTTCTTGAAGTAGGGCAGGACGTCGTT
>CALGHC010000069.1 GCA_937915965.1 uncultured Myxococcales bacterium | reverse complement strand
AGAACCGGCACGCCAGTTTGGGGCGCGATGATCAGCACAGCGAACGAGCCGCCACCGCCGTTGCCACCGAGCCCGCCGGAACCGCCACAGCCGCCCGCGCCAGCGCCTCCGCCCGAACCGCTGATGTCGGTGAAGTGGCTCGGAGCCTCTGCGCAGTCATGGACCTCGACGCCGCCGGCAGCGCCGCCACCGCCGCCGCCGCTACCGTGTTGACCCAACGCGCCCGTGCCACCGACCCCGCCGACCCAGACGCCCGCCGAGATCGCTCCCTGAACGTCGTAGCAGCCCAGGCCCGCCGCGCCGTGGTCGCCGCCCTCACCCTTCTCGCCGTCCTCACCGTCGCGAGGCTGTACCGGGACACGGCAGGTGCTGCAAGAGATCGAGCCCTTGCATTCGGTGACGACGCCCTTGTTCGAGTCGATGTAGCTATCCCAGCCGGGCAGGCCGCCTCCGCCGCCAGCGGAACCTGCGCCCTTGCCGCCAGATTCTATCGCGTTGGCGGTCTGGACATAGGGCTTCGTCGGGCAAAGTGGCGTCGGCGTGTCCTCATCCATGACCGGGCAGATCGCGGTGCCGCCGACGCCGCCATGTACGGGGGCGCCGCCGCAGGAGAGCACCCCAGCGCTGCCGCCGGCCAGGTGATCTGCCTCGCTGCACACGGTGTGATCAATGTCGCGCGCCTTCAGCCCTGGTCCGCCGTTGGGGCCGACCAGACCGTTCTTGCCGCTGCCTCCCGAAAAGCCCGCTGCGCCGTCTCCCGCGAGGACGGTCGTGAACACAAGATGGAAGCGTTCGTCGCAGCCGTCGGAGTAGACGCCATGGGCCGAGGCACCGCTCTGCTTTGCCGCGGCGCCGATGATCATCAAGCCGTCGACTCGTGTCTTCTGCTTGGCTGCGCCGCCGACGATGTCACGGCAGATCAGGGTGGCGGTCACGCCGCCTTGGGGCGCCTGGCCCACCAGCACTGTTTGATCGTTGACCGTGTCGCGCTTGTTGAAATCCGCGCTGAAGCCGCCGTAGATCGACACTCCCGCGACGACCTCGACGTTCTCGATCCACACGCCGCCGGCCATGTACACGTCTCGTTTCTGTTCGTCGACGGCGACCGTCAGGGCCCGGGCCAGGGTCAAAACCGGCAACTCAAGCGTTCCGGGGTTGGCGTCGGCGCCGGTCTTGGCGACAAAGACCGCCTTGGTGATGTCGCCGTCGATGCCGTCGCAGTTCTGATCGACGCCGTCGGGTTCGTCCCAGTCGTCGATGAAGAGACACTCGCAGCCATCGGCCGGGTTCTTGTCCATGTCGACGAAGCCGGGCTTGCAAACGACCCCGCATTGGGCGGAACCGCTCTTGTTCAGAGCGCAGGTCGCCTCGGTGCTCGCTGGGCTGGCGAGCTTGCAGGATTTGGCGCAGGCGCCGCAGTGTGCCGGCGACAGCGGGATCCCCTCCAAGGGGTCGACGAAGTCCTCGTCGGTTGCGCCGTCACAGTCGTCGTCGGCGCCGTTGCACGTCTCGGTCACGGCGGCGGGCGCATCGCAGAACGGACCGGCGACGCCGGCGCAAGCGATCGCCCCCGTGCAGATACCGAGGGCGTTTGCCTGTTCGCACGCGACCGGCAGCCCGGCAGGCTCATCCGTCTCGCCATCACAGTCGTCATCGGCGCCGTTGCAGATGTCGGCCTCGGCCGGCGGAGCAGCGCACACCCAGCCTAGCGCGCCCTGGCATGCGGCTTCGCCCGGGCAGCTTCCCTCCGCGTTGGCCGAGGAGCAGGGCTGGGTGGCAGGCAGGTCATCGTCGATCGCGCCGTCGCAGTCGTCGTCGAGTCCATTGCACGTCTCGGCAGCCGGCGCCGGCGCCGTGCAGACCAGCCCGCCTGCCCCGGCGCATGTCAGCGCGCCGGCACAAGAACCAAAGGCGTTGGTCGTCGAGCAGCCGCTCAGTGGCCCCAGGTCATCCACCATCCCGTTGCAGTCGTCGTCGACGCCATTGCACGTCTCGACGACGGCGGCCGGGGCATCGCAGAGCCAGCCGTTGCCGGCGCCGCACACGGCGATGCCGGGGCACGAACCTACGGCGTTGTCGTGGCTGCAGGGCTGGCTGGCTGGCAGGTCGTCGTCGATGGCGCCATCACAGTCGTCGTCGAACCCGTTGCAAACCTCAGATAAAGGGGTCTTGCCGTTGCAAATCAGGCCATTTGAACCATCACAGACCTCGACGCCCGCGCACTCGGGCGCGCCAGCCGGTCCGCAGGGGGCGCCGCCAAGCTCCTCGTCGGTCTGACCATCGCAGTCGTCGTCGAGGCCATTGCAGACGTCGTCACCCGCAGATACGGCGGTACAGGGGCTCCAACCGTTGTCGGGGTCGCAGATTCGGGTGCCGCCGCACACACCCAGCGCCCCGTTACCGCTGTCGCAGCCGACGATCTCGCCGCCCGTTTGGAGTCCGCAGGTGCAGCTGCCGTTGTCTGGCAGGCACACCATCGCGCCCTCGCGAAATCCGCAGGTCGAGCCGCCGGCGCAGGAGTCGATCCCGTCCTCTCCGACCGCGCACGGCACCACACAGAAGGGCCCCTCACCGTCGATGGCTTCGCAGGTGCCACCGAGGCACGCGGCGTCGGTGGCGCACGGGCTGCAGCCGACCTCAGGATGCGGCTGGCAGCTGGGACCGTTGCTGCTGGCAAAACAAACGTAGCCCGCAGCGCAAGCGGGGTCGCACGTGTCGCTGGCGTCGCCGCCGACGTCGACGGGCGCGGTCACGTCGACCGGCGCGATTTCTGCGATACCGCCGCTGTCGATGATCGCGCCGGCGTCGTCGGCGGCATCGGCGATGAGGCCTGCGACCGGCTTGTCGTCCGTCGCCGTCAAGCTACAAGACGTGATCGCGCCAAGAAGGAGGAGAGCGGCGCCTTTGTGCATCGGTCGGGTCATCGGACAGGCAGTGTAAGCAAGGCGCCGCGCCAGCGCCACCGCAGCGGAGGGTGTATCGCTTATGCCGTTGGAATTGCGCGCAAACTGTCGGGGTCTGCGTCAGTCTGGTAGATCGGTTGGCTGCCATGTTCGGCTGTCGACGCCGTCCCAGCCGCCCTCGATCACCCGCTCAAGCTCCGCGTAGACCTCGCGCATCACCGCCGGCACGTCCTTGCCCTGGAGGCGCTGGTACTGATTCCAGGAATCGTAGCCGTGCAGCTCCGTGACCTGGCCGGCGTCTTCATCCACCCAGACCTCGAAGTGGGCGAGGCCCAGGTCTGCGGCGTAGTCCCGCACCCGCGCAAGCAGCGCCAGGGCGCGATCGCGGTCAGCGCGGTGAACGGTGTAGCGGTGTTGGACGACAAATGAGCCAAGGGAGCGGACCGTCATGGAACCTCTGTGGCCGCGGCCACGCGCTGCGCGGGGTCCGTCGGAACGCTCATCCTGGCCGGGGCGCAGATTCGACCGGGGCGCAGATTCGATCGGGGCGCTGATTCGACCGGGGCGCTGATCCAGCCGGGACAGGCGTCCGCTCAGAACAAGCGTCTAGAACGGGATGTCGTCATTCAGCCCGTCATAGTCGTCGCCGGAATCTGCCATGCCTGGTGCTGGCTCGCCCGCCTTCGCCGGTCGCGACTCCGCCTTGCCTTGGTCGCCGCCTCGGTCGCCGCCTCGGTCGCTGCCTCGGTCGCCGCCTCGGTCGCCGCCTCGGTCGCCGCCGCCGCCACCGCCACCGCCACCGCCACCATCGCCATCGCTCGGGCCGTCGCCGCGACCTCCCGACAGGAACTGCACGTTCTGCGCAACGACCTCGGTCTTGTAGCGCTTCTGGCCGTCCTGGCCGACCCAGTCTCGGGTCGTCAGACGGCCTTCAATGTAGACCTGGCGGCCTTTGCGCAGGTAGCGCTCGCAGTTCTCTGCCTGCCGACCCCAGACGACGACGCTGTGCCATTCCGTCGATTCGTTGCGCTGACCGTCCTGGCCCGTCCACGACTCTGAGGTCGCGATACGCAGCTCGGTAACGGCGCGGTTGCTGGGTGTGTAGCGCAACTCCGGATCGCTGCCGAGGTTGCCTAGGAGAATGACCTTGTTGACGCTCATAGTGGGTCTCCGATGTGGGGACGCGAGGGTATCGCTGCGGCGTCGGGCCTGCAAGCGGTCGCGGTCGCGGTTTCAAATCCGGGGCCTCATTCCCAACTCCGCTGATCGGCGCCAGTCCGCGTCTCTTGGTTCGAAGGGGGGCGGCGCTCGGCCCCTAGTCGCGAGAAGCGTGGTTCTCGCGACTTCCCCGCTGCTTGGCGGCGTTCGCCACCCGCTTGGCCCGGCGCGGTTGACCCCAGACCCGGATTTCGAACCTCGCCCAGCGGTCGCTCGGAGGGTTTGCTCGCCGGGGTTGGAAGTGCGACCTTCGGCTCGGCGTCTTCGCCGTGGGCGAGGGGTGGTCGTGGAAGCACATGAATACCAACGCATGGCAGACGCGGAGGAACGTCACTTTTGGTTCCGTGGTTCGCGGCAGGTGATCTTTACGTGGCTTGGCGCCGCGCTCGCGGATCTCGGCAGCGCCGCAAAAGTCGACGGTCGCGGACGCCTCGATCTGGTCGACATCGGCGCCGGCACCGGCGGTACTCTCCTGGCGATCGGCCGTCGTTTCGAGGGCCTCGACGCGTACGGCGTCGAGGCCAGCCCGATCGCGCTCGACATCGCGCACAAACGCGGGGTCGACGTCCAGGCCGGCGCCCTCCCCGATCTGCCTCTGTCATCGGCAAGTGCCGACGTGGCGATCGCGCTCGACGTCTTCGAGCACGTCGACGATGACGTCGCCGCCATGGCTGAGGTCCGTCGCGTCCTGCGGCCCGGCGGCCGCTTGATCGCGACCGTTCCAGCGCTTCAATGGCTGTGGAGCGACCACGACGTCGCGCTGCATCACTACCGGCGCTATCACCGACGCGAGCTTGGCGAGCGGCTCGGCGCCGCGGGCTTCTTAGTTCGCCGAATCAGCTACTACAACACGTTCCTGCTGCCGCCGGTCGCCGCCGTTCGCTTGTTCGGGCGGCTTGGCCCGGCGCGCGCGGGCCCTCCCCGCAGTGACCTGGTGGCGCTGCCCGCCGTGGTGAATGAGCCGCTCGCCTGGCTCTTTGCTGCTGAGCGGCACGTGCTCGCGCGGGCCACGTTGCCGGTGGGCGCCTCGCTGATCGTCGACGCGGCCGTGGCCCGGTAGCACGCCCGATCGGCTTGGGCTACCATCGGCCGGCCAGTTGGCGGGGTGGTGCGATCGACTGTCGGTCGCTACGAGCCGCGACTGGCGGAGCAGACCTGGCCCGAGAGACCCGACGACTCACGGTTGGCTTCCGTGATCTGGACGGCTTGCGCGAGGTCTGCGGCGAACGCGACGCACACCTGCGCTGGCTTGAAGAGCGCTTCGGCGTCACCGTGCTTGCGCGCGGCACCGACGTTCATCTCGAAGGGCCGGCCGAGGAGGCGACCTTGGCTGGGCGTCTACTCGGCGCGCTGTCAGAGCTCGCAAACCGCGGCGCTCCGGTCGACACTGAGACCCTTGAGCGCCTGCTCGAGCGCGAGACTGCCGGCGCTGGCGGCGGGGCCAGCGTGAGGCCGCGGTCACGTAGCCCCGCGCGCAGCCAGGCCGTCGACCGTTACGCACCCGCCGGCCGCCGCATTGAGCCACGTACGCCCGGCCAACGGGCCTACATGCAGACCATCCACGCGAACGACATCGTATTTGCGGTTGGCCCTGCCGGATCCGGCAAGACCTGGCTCGCCGTGGCCAGCGCTGTGACCGCTTTGGAGCGGCGCGAAGTGCGCCGTATCGTGCTGACTCGACCGGCCGTCGAGGCGGGCGAGCGCCTGGGCTTTCTACCAGGTGACCTCGCGGCCAAGGTCAACCCATACCTGCGGCCCCTCTTCGATGCCCTCGCCGAGCTGGTCGATGAGGAGCGCCTTGAGCGAATGCTGCAGCGCGGACAGATCGAGATCGCGCCGCTCGCCTTCATGCGAGGCCGCACCCTCTCCGCCAGCTTCGTCATCCTCGACGAGGCGCAGAACTGCAGTGTGGAGCAGATGGCCATGCTGCTGACTCGCCTGGGCCATGATGCCAAGGCGGTTGTTACCGGCGACATGACCCAAAGCGATCTGCCACGCGGTCAGATCAGCGGTCTCAATCACGCGGTCAGTATTCTCGAAGACATCGATGGGATCGGAGTCGCGCGCCTGACAAGCGATGACGTCGTTCGTCACCCACTGGTGGCCAGGATAGTAGACGCTTACGCCGCCCACGCCGGACCCCGTGGCAACGGCGGAGCGGGGGCGTGATGCCGAAGACACGCACAGCCCCTGGCAAGGCAGGACCGGCGACGCCGAGTCTCCCCGGCGAGCAACAAGAAGCGCGAGAACGCCGCGCCCGTCGCTGGCGGATCGCCGCGACCGCTGGGCTCGCGGTCTTGGGCTGGGCGCTGCTTATCGCCATCGTCGGGCCGACGGCCTCGACTCTTGAGGCGCCTGGCTTGGGTCCAGCCAGCCGTGACATGGTGGCGCTGCGCGACTTCATCGATGCGGAACCTGTGCCCGACCTCGCCCGCAAGCAAGAGGTAGCGGCCGCGGCCGTGCCAATCCAATACATCTTTGACGGTGACGCGCCTGCCCGCCGCATCGACGTGCTGCGGGCCGCATTTCGCCTTGTACGGCCGCGCTACCGAATGTACATCAGCCAGCGAGAGCGTCTGCTCAAGGACCTCGAGCAGCAGCGCTCCGACGCCGAGAAGCCTGGCGAGAAGCTCAGCCGACTCCCGAAGCCGCCACGCCGCGGCGAACCCGACCGGCC
Organism: uncultured Myxococcales bacterium; assembly: GCA_937915965.1. Classification (GTDB taxonomy): domain Bacteria; phylum Myxococcota_A; class UBA9042; order UBA9042; family UBA9042; genus CALGHC01. Next base: position 5,096 of record CALGHC010000069.1, on the reverse strand, counting down.
TGCCGAAGACGAGAAACCCGCCGATCCTGCCGTCGCTGTCGGCGCCGTCGAAGAGTTGGACACAGCTTTCGCTGAGGAGATGAACCGGCTTCGGCCAGAATTCGAGACGCTCGTCGCCGTGCGTCGCACCGAGCTGTCGACCGAGACCTTCAAGATGCTGCAGAAGAACGGCTTCTCGGAAGAGGTCGAGCTGCTGTTGTCCGACGTCCTGCAGGTTCTCCTTGCGAAGCGCATCGTGCGGGACCGCGACCGTTTCGAGGACGATCTGGCCCGGGGCGTGCTCGACGTTAGCAGCGGCAAGACCTATGACCGGGCGACCGCCAAAGACCCCATCGTCGACGTCGAGGGGGCGCTGAAACTCGCCGAACAGTACGTCCAGGCCTTCGTCAAGCAGAAGCAGCCTTCGCGCTTCGACGATGCCGTCCTCGCCGCCGCCGTGCGCGCTGTTGCGCGCAGCATGATCGGCCCGACGTTCACCCGAGACATCGACGCCACCCATCTCGCCGAGCAAGAGGCCCGTGCCAGCGTCGCGGCCACTCGCCTCGTCGGCTATTCACGCGGCCAGAGTCTGGTCAAACGGGGCGACATGGTCACCCCGGCAGTGCAGCGCCGCGTGCGTCATATGCTCGAGGGGCTCGACACCGGCAGCGCCGTGCGGGCCTACCTGGCCACCGCCCTTCTTCTCGCGGCGATCCTTGCCCTCTTTGCGGCGTTCGGCTGGCGCCACCTGCACCACTTCCACCACAGGCCACGCGACGCGGCGCTCCTCGGCAGCATCTTGCTGGTGCACGCCGTGACGCATCGCTTGCTCTTCGAGTTGGGGTACCTCGTCGTCGAGCCCGGAGGCACCTTCACGGCGACGATGTGGGTCGTGATGATGCCCTACGCACTGGGCCCGACGATGGCGACGCTCTTCTTGCGGCCGTTCACCGCGGCGCCGTTCGTTCTGGTCTGTGCCGTCGTGTCCGGCCTCATGGCCCAAAACGCCGGCTTGCTGCGCAACCAGGGGCACCCGTCGTTGGACGTCTTGGGCACCATCGAGGCGGTGATCCTGGGGATCGCTGGCGTGTATGCCACCCGCCGCTTCCGGCAGCGCTCCGACCTCGTCCTCAGCGCGATGTGGGTCGCGGGACTCGGTGTGACCGTCGCCGCGGCGGTCGCGCTCTTCACCGCGCCGATGGCAAGCAACCTGTGGAGTTGGAACAACGCGTTTGTGCTGGTCATGGGGGTCGTGTCTGCTGCGCTGTCCTACCTCTTGACGGCCGCGTTGACACCGATCTTCGAGTCGACCTTCAATCGACTCACCGACATCAAGCTGCTTGAACTCACCAGCATGAATCATCCGGCCCTGCGGCTGCTCGCCCAGGAGGTGCCAGGCACGTTCACCCACAGCGTCATGGTTGGCAACCTGGCCGAGGCCGCCTGCGAAGCGATCGGCGCCAACGGTCTCCTCGCCCGCGTCGGTTCGTACTACCACGACGTCGGCAAGTCGAAGGCAGCGCGCTATTTCGCTGAGAATCAGACGGGGGACAATCCGCACGATCGAATCAAGCCGCACCTGTCGGCCCTGATCATCAAGAACCACGTCAAGGATGGTATCAAGATGTTGCGCGAGTTTGGCCTCCCCGGCGAGATCATCGACTTCGTCCCCGAGCATCACGGTACAGGCTTGATCGCTCACTTCTACCACCGTGCCCTTCGCGACGCGGAGGAGACCGGCGAAGAGGTTCAGGCGAGCGACTTCTGCTACCCCGGCCCCAAGCCGCGGCGTCGTGAGACGGCCCTGGTGATGATCGCCGATTCCGTCGAGGCCGCAGCGCGGGCGATGCCGGAGCCCAATCTATCGCGTATCAGCTCGCTCGTTCAGCGCATCATCGCCAAGAAGATGGAGGACGGGCAGTTTGACGAATGCGACCTGACGCTGCGCGAGTTGGGGCAGGCAGAAAAGGCATTCGTGAAGATTCTCATGGGGATGCATCACAGCCGCCCGGTCTATCTGCCGGCGCCACGTGCCCCCCACCAGACGACCGCCCAGATCAACTCGCAGCGAACGACACGCTTGGTCCGTGGCCCTGATGGCGAAACAGGCGAAATGGGCGAGACCGGCGAGACCAGCGCGGCCGCGGACATGTCGCGAGAGGCGGCTTCTTCCGCGCCCCTCGGCAGCGACACGGTCGAGAACCCGCGTGTGCCCACCGGCGAATTGGCGGCACCACGAAGTCGCCGCGACACCGTCGATGAGGTCGCTGGGGGCGAGACGCTCAAGATGGCCGCGGCCGAGCTTGAGCCCGCCGACGGTCGCGGGCCACCCGAGTCGCCGACGGCCGTGGTCAGCGCCAGACGGCCGCCAACCTCCCTCACCAAGAAGGCCGACTAGCGGCTGTCAGCCGAATCAGGAGGCCGCGATGCCTGTCGAGATCGACAATCGTCATCCGCATCTGCGTGTCGAGAAGCGGCGCCTCGCTGGCTGGCTGCGTGGTGTCCTCGGCGAACTTGGCCGGCCGCGCGCGACGGTTGACGTCAGCCTGGTGGACGACGACGAGATTCGGGCCCTCAACGCCCAGTGGCGCCACGTCGACGCGGTCACGGACGTCTTGAGCTTTCCGCTTGAGGACGGCGCCGGGCCACAGCTACCCGGCGAGCTGCTCGGCGACCTCGTGATCTCGCTGGACACGGCCGCGCGCCAAGCGGCCCAGATGGCTGCAAGCCACCCCTGCGAGAGCTACGTTCTGTCCGATGAGGTCCGCTTTCTCGCCTGTCACGGGCTGCTGCATCTGCTCGGCCACGGCCACGATGACCCGGCGGAGGCTGAAGCGATGGAAGCCCTTGAGCGTCGCTTCATGGCGACCGTCACGCCGCTGGACCCACACGACCTCGACCGTGCCGCCCACGGCAGCCAAGGCCCAGCCTGAAGGCCGAGCGGCTGGGCGCTACTTGTCGGCCAAGCAGGCGTTGGTGGCTTTCGCGCACTTGGTCTTGGGGAAGCAGGCCGGCCTCTCTTCGCACGCGGCTGTACAGTAGATTACGTCGATGTAGAGGGCCGCGCTCTCTTCGCTGCTTTGGTGGGCGCAGTTGAGCAGACAGGACAACCTCTCCCCGTCGCTGCCGCCGCCGGTGTCGCAGCCTTGGCCGCAAACGGCGGTATTCATGCATGACTCCGATCCGCCCGGCGCGGCGCACGCGACCATCGCCTCCTTGCACGCCTGCTCGCCCGCGTCGCCGCCGAATACCCCGCAATCCTTGAGGCCATTGTAGGCTTCCCAGCCGGCTTCGCTCATCGTGCCAAGGCATTTGGCCGTGCACAGGCCAGCTTCGCTCGCCTCGCCGCAGGAGTCGAAGCAGGCGAAGACCGGATAGCAGTCCCCTGGGTCGGCGACGCCGGCGCCCATGCATCGGCCGAGCTCGGGATCAATACAGATCTGCATGGGGTCGGCGCCCTTGTTGACCGCGAGCGTCGTGCAGCTGCCGAGATCCTGCATCAGCTCCTGGCTCTCCTTGGTCAGCGCGCGGTACCGGTCAGACAGGCACCTCCAGCCCTCGCCCGAGGCCAGGTCACAGGCGAACATCTCCTCAAGCGCGCCGCCACAGTTGTCCGGCCCGGTCAGGGGTGTATCGAGGCAGACCAAGAGCGTCTCTGCGCACTCCAACATCACGCATCTTGCGCGGCACTGCGGGTCATTGCTGCCCGCGCATGTCTTTTCGGCGCACCGCTTGGTGTAGCAACTGAGGACCTCGTCGCCCTTCCACTGCGCGTCCTCGCTGGCCTTGCCGTGACAGGTCTCTTTGCAGGCTTCGTCGTCCCCGCAGCCGAGGACGCAGTCGGCGTAGTCGGCACAGCCGGGCGCGCTGGCCTGGGCGGCGCTGATCTGCTCGGTGAGATCTTCGTCGTCCAGCCGGTCTGGCAGGCAGCCTGCGACGAGGCAGATCGCGGTGGCGGCGACGGAGAATCTTGTTGCGTATCCAACCATTAGAAGCGCCCTCCAACTACCCAACCCGGCATCATCGTGCCGGCGCCGCCCGCTTGCAGTGCCGGCGCACCGTATAGGGACGGTTCGGCTCCGGCAGCACGGGCCGCTGGGTCCGGGGTGAGCAGCCGCCACGCAACCCATCCGCCCAGGCCCGCCGCGGCGAGCGCGCTGAAGACGGCGGTGCGGCGGGACTGTTCGGCTGTGTCGGCGGCGGCGTTGTAGTCGCTCTTGGTCTTGGCCGCGTCTATGCCGCCGAAGTCCATCTCGTTGGCGTCGTTCATGCGCTTGACGCCGTCGGCGTAGCTGACCAGCGCTGTCAGCCCAAGCACGGCCGAACCGGCCAGGGCGGTCCAGGTCACCCAGGCCTGGCGGGGCTCGCCGGCGGGGGCCGGCGTTCCCGCCGCGAGGCTGCCTTCGGGCGCACCCTCGGGGTCTGGCCCGGTCGCAGCGGCCGTCGCTGCGCCGTCGCCGGGTTTCGCAGCGTCGGATCCGACAGGCTCCGCGGTGGCGGAGTCCGGTTGGGCCGGGTCCGGCGTGGCAGAATCGGGTTTCGATGCTTCGGCGGCGACCGCGTCACTGTGCGCATTTGCCGCGCCGTCGGCTGCCTTGTCGCCGCCCGCCGCTTCGGCGTTGATCAGGGCCCGCTGCTTGCCAATGCGCTCGAGCGCCTCCTTGCGCCCTTCCGCCGTCGCGTCGGGGAGACCCATGTACTGTTGGAACAGCGCGATCGCTTCGGCGCGCAGCCTGCCCTCCTCGTAGGCCCGGGCGGCGTTGTACATCAAGGCTGGTCGCTTCGAGATCGCGAACGCCTCCATGAAACGGCTCGCCGCCTGCGCGTGAAGGCCCGACTGGAAGAAGACCTTGGCTTCTGTTGCCTTGGCCTCCGCCCGCTCAAGATCCTCGGGGCTCGGCGCCGCTTGGGCGAGGGCTGGCCAAGCCAGCAGCGCCGCTGCCGTCGCTGCCAGGACCGCCCGTGTGCGCGCTCGACCGCGTGATCGCATCGTCATCGGCTCCCTCCCAGTCGCCGCGTTGGACGTCCATCGCATCTTCGCCAGTGGGATCGACCCCGTCAAGCAGGGCGATCGCAAGGTCCGCAACGCCCGGCGACCTTGACGGAAGGCCGTGGCT
>CALGHC010000068.1 GCA_937915965.1 uncultured Myxococcales bacterium | reverse complement strand
GTGCCGGCGCGCCGCGGCTGGCGCTGCACAAGCCGCTGCTCCGCGACGGGCCACCCGACGACACGTACGTCGTCACGCCGCTGTCGCTGGCTACGATCCCATCGGCGCCGCTGTCGGCCGCAGCGCTGCCGCTGTCGTCACCCGTGCGGCCAGCTGCGTCCGCCGGCGTCGGGTCACCGGTGTCCTCGTCGACCCACGCTCCGCCACTGTCGTCGCCTCCGCCACTGCCGTCGCCTCCGCCGTTCCCGCTGTCGACGCTGCCGCCGTCACCGCCTCCGCCGTAGCAGCTGCCGCCGATACAGGCCTGGCCCTCGCTGCAGACGCCGCACATGCCGCCGCAGCCGTTGGTGCCGCAGACCTTGTCGGCGCAGTCGGGCAGGCAGGTGCCGTCGCTGCTGCCCGTATCCGTCGGCCCGGCGTCCGACGCCGACACGCAGCTCCCCGCCGCGCTGCACGACAGGCCGAACGGGCAGCTGCCGCACTGCCCGCCGCAGCCGTTTGGTCCGCAAGTCTTGCCGTTGCATTGCGCTACGCACCCAGAGTCGACCGGACCGGTGTCCGCCTGCGCGGTGTCAATCGAAGCCGTGTCGCTCACGCCTGCGTCCAGCGCACCGGCGTCCGCGCTGCCCGCGTCGGTCGTGCCGCCACCGGGGCATTTGTCGACGGTGCTGCCGCCGCTGCTGCTCCCCCCACAGGCGCCCGTCGAGGCGTCGCACGAGCCGCTGCACTTGCTCCACTGCCGTTTCAGACAGCCGCTGACGCTGGCACAAACCCAGCTGTGGCTGCCTTGGGCGCTGCAACCGGTCTGACCCGCCTGGCTACATTCGGCGTTGCAACCAGAACAAGCCGCGCCGCTGAGGCAGTTGTAGAAGCCGCTGCCGCCGTCCCAGCCGCAACAGGTGCCGCAGGTCTGCTGTTGGACGCCACTCTCGCAGTACTCCAGCAGCTTGCCGGTGCACTGGCCCTCGTACGAGATGCCGTTGCATGCGTCGTCCCCTCCCCCCGAGGCGCCGCCGTAGCAGCTCTGCGAAGCCGAGATTGCGCACGCACCGGCCACTACGTTCGAACCGCTGGCGCAGTCCGCGTCGTCGGTGCAGGTCTTGCCGCTGGCGCACTTGCCGTAGCAGATGTTGCAGTCGCATTGCCACGCCGGTCCAAAGCAAGTCCCGTTGTCTGTGCAGCTCTGCTTGGCGCCGCCATCGACACAGCCGCAAGTGCCCTTGACGCACCAGCCGTCGGCCACAGTGGCCGTCATTGGACCCTTGGGAATCGCGCGGGTAATGCAGTGGATCGCGCCGGACCACAGCGCGATGGTGTCGGCGCGCAGGCCGACGTGCTTCCAGCCCGGCATCGCCGCTTCCCACTGGCCCTGGGCCTTGGCGGCGAGCGCCACCTTGAGCGGATCGACGACGCACTGCTCGCCGCTGCTGCAGCCGACCAGCTCGTCGCAGCCGCGCAGCACGCCGCCCGCGGTGCACTTGCCCGCGGCGCAGTGCTGACCGCCGGCACATGCGGAATCCTGGGTGCAGCTCTTGCCCGAGCCGCTGCGACAACTCTTCGTGGTGTAGCTGGGGTAGACGTTGACGCCGTTGGTGAAGGTGGAGTTGATGAACGTGCGCGGCAGGTCGCCGTACTCGTCCTTGTAGCGGGTCATCATGGTGAGGCGGTGGACCTTGAACTTCTTGCCGTTCGCCGCGGTCTGCCCCGCGAAGAAGGCGGCGTTGTCGTCCATGCGCTTCTTGTTCTGGGCGTAGGTCGCCGCGTAGTCGCCCGCCACCTTGCCCGGCAACGGCACCGTCTCGGCCACACCATCCCCGTTGATGTCCGCGGTGACGCTGTCGCCGTACTCGCCGAAGATGACCTCGTCGACGCCAGCCCACTTGAAGAACATGTCGATGTGGCCCGTGCCGTCGTCCGTGATGTCCTTGATGATGTAGGTCGTGTCGCAGCCCGCCCATGTCTTCAACAGGTTGCGGACCTTCAGCGACGAGAAGCCGGTATTCGACAAGGCCCGCTCGGTGGTCGCGCAGGCGCCGACGCTGTCCGCTTGGAGGTTGCCGCCCTCGAAGGGGAAGGGCATGCGGTAGACCGATGGCGTCTTGTAGTAGCCGCGGGCGATCCGCGTGGGGATCGCGTCGTCGAGGATGCGTGGCTTGTAGTAGACAAAGTCGCTGAAAGCGACGTGGCCATCGGTCTTGTCGATGAGGGGGAAGATGCCGTAGTCGATGTGCCAGATCGTCTGGTTGGGTACGATGACCACCTTGACGTGGCTCTTCTCGGCAGCCGTGATGCCGTACTGGTCGAGCGCGTTGAGGAAGTCGTTGCCGACCGCGTTGCTGTTGACGATGGTGAGGGCCTCGACCGTCGGGTTGGACCACCGCACGAACGCGATGGTCTGCTCGGCGAACATGCGACGCACCGGCTTGGTCGATGGCATCCCGTCGGAGTAGGTCGTCCAGACGCTCGTCATCTCCTCCCACTCGCCGAAGGGCCGAAACTGGCCTGCCGGCGGAGGGGCGGTCGCGGCGTACCACTCTTTGTGGGCGATCCGGTAGTCATCGTCGCTGTCGTGCTTGCCGATCCCGGAGCGTTCGGCGGCGGTCTGCCAGGCGGGCAGGATGGCGTTGGTCACGACGCCTGCGGGCGGGTCGGCGATGTGGATGAAGGTGCCCGCCGTTGCTTGTCCGGCTTGTCCGGCTTGTCCGGCTTGCACGGCTTGCACGGCGTGCCCGGCTTGCGCGGATAGCGGCGGCGGAGCGTCCTCGCCACTGTCGGGTACGACCGGCATGCAGCCGCAGACCACGCACAGAACAGCAGAGACCAGAAAGGGGAACCGGACCATGGGGCCTCCGTGGCGCGGAGCGAAACGGACCGTGTCCGCCGGCGCCCTACGCGTCGTGTCGAAACCGATCGCGCCATGGCCGCTGCCTCAGGCGCGCCGCCGCCGTCCCAGGACGGCCATGCCGGCGATGCCGAACAGGGCGAAGAGCGGCCACGAGCCGCCGCTCGACCCCGGCGCCGCGGTGCACGAGCTGTCGTCGCCACCGCCACCGCCGCCGCCACCGCCACCACCTGTGGCGGTATCGCCCGCCGCGATGGCGTCTGCGCCGCCGCCGTCGTCACCCGCGCCGCCGTCGTCGCTGCCACCGGCGTCTTCGTCGATCGGGTCGCCGCCCCAGCCTGCCGGGCAGGAGTTGTCGACGGCTTCGCAGGCGCCGACCTTGGCGTTGCACGCCTTGCCATTGCCGCAGATGGACCACTTGCGCTTCAGGCAGCCGTCGTCGTCGACGCACGTCCAGGCCTGGCCCAGCTTGGCCGAGCAGCCCGTTTGGCCAACCTCGCATTCCTTCTGGCACGCCGCGCATTTGTCGGCGCCCAGGCAGCTGTAGAGGCGCGCGTCCTGCGGACCAAACCCGCAGCAGTCCCCGCAGGTCTCTGTGGCGACCGTCGTCCCTTCGCAGAACTTCAGCTGGCCGTTCTGGCAGAGGCCCTCGTCGGGCACGTCGCCGCAGCCGGTCGCGACCTTGCCCTTGCAGGCCTGGCGCGGATCGATGTTGCAGTCCCCCGCGACCACCGAGTTCTCGTCGCTGGCGCAGTCGGCGTCATCGGTGCAAAGCGATCCGTTCGGGCACTGGCCCTTGCAGATATTGCAGTCGCACACATAGGCGGGACCGAAGCATTCGCTGGAGTAGTCGCAGCTCTGCTTGGCGCCGTCGTCGATACAGGCACACTGGCCACCGATGCACAGGCCATCTTCGAGGTCCTTGACGAGAGCGCCGACCGGGATGTTGCGGGTGATGCAATGGATCGCGCCGGACCACAGGCCGATGGTGTCGGCGCGCAGGCCGACGTGCTTCCAGTCCGGCATGGCCGCTTCCCACTCCAGCTGCGCGGTGGCCGCCAGCTTGACCTTGATCGGGTCGTCGACGCACTCCGTGCCCTTGGCGCAGCCGACGATCTCGTCGCAGCCGACGATGGTCTCGGCGTCGGGACTCATCGCTGTGCAGTGACCGACCGAGCAATACTCGGTGTCGGCGCATTCGGTGTCGAGCATACAGCCCGCGCCGTCGGGGTCGCGGCAGCTCTTGGTCGTGTAGCTTGGGTAGGCGTTGACGCCGCTGGCGAAGGTTGAGTTGATGAAGGTCCGCGGCAGGTCGCCGTAGCTGTCCCTGAAGCGGGTCATCATCGTGAGCCGGTGCACCTTGATGGGCTCACCGTTGCTGCCCTTCTGGGCGGCGAAGAAGGCGGCGTTGTCGTTCATGCGCTTCTTGTTCAACGCAAAGACGCCCTTGTAGTTGGGCGCAACCGCGCCCGCCATCGCCAGGGTCTCGACCTCGCCGTCGCCGTCGTAGTCGACGTCGATCGTGTCGTGGTACTCGCCCATGATGATCTCGTTGGGCTGGCTCCACTTGAAGAACATGTCGATGTGGCCGGTGCCGTCGTCGGTGATGTCCTTGATAACCCAGGTCGTCTCGCAGGCGTTGTACTTTTTGAGGAGGTTGCGGACCTTGGCCACCGAGAAGCCGGTGTTCGACAGGGCCCGCTCCGACGTCACGCAGATGCCGACACCGTCGGACTGGATGTTGCCGCCCTCGAAGGGGAAGGGCATCCGATACGTCGTGATGTCCTTGTAGTAGTCGCGGCCAATTCGCGTCGGCATGGCGTCGTCGAGGGTACGTGGCGGGTAGTAGACGTAGTCGGTGAAGGCGAGGTGACCGTCGGCCTTGTCGACCAGCGGGAACGGGCCGTAGTCGATGTGCCAGATCGTCTGATTGGGCATGATCACCATGACGACCTCCTCTTTCTCCTCGGCGGTGATGCCGTACTCGTCGAGGGCCTTGAGGAAGTCGTTCTTGATCGCGGTGTTCGAGACGACTGCGATCGCCTCGACCTTGATCTTGCTGTGGCGGACGAAGGCGATCGTCTGCTCGGCGAACATCCGGCGCACCGGCTTGGTGCCAGGCATGCCCGAGCTGTAGACGGTCCAGATGGCCTGCATCGGCTCCCACTCGGCGAACGGACGATACTGGCCCGCGGGCGGCGGCGCGGTCTGCGCGTACCACTCCTTGTGCTCGGCGCGGAAGTCATCGTACTGGTCCGGCTTGCCCAGGAGGTTGTACTCGGCCTGGGTGCGCCATGCCGGCAAGTTGATCTTGTCGGCGCCGTTGGGCAGCGGCTTGCCCTCTTCGATAAAGACGGTACGCGCTTGGCCCGCGGCTTGTGGCAGCGCAGCCTGTGAGAGCGCGGTGCGCGACGGCGCCGTCGCCCGGTTGGCCGGAATGGCGGCTGGCTCGCAGCCGAAGACGGCCGTCGCCGAGACGATCGCGAGAGCCGCGCGAATGGCTCCGCTACAGATGCTGTGCATGTCTTCTCCTTGTCCACAGCCGCTGTCCCGGTCGGAAGACCGCCGGACCACCAGCCTCGTCTTTCGGTGTGCGAGCAGCTACTTCACCTCGCCGCGGAGGTAGGTGTAGCCGTCTTGGTTGTCGATCTGCTGAATCGAGAGCGCCAACTCGGTGCCCTCGGGGATGCTGGGGTCGAAGCTCGAGAGATCGATCGCCGGCAGCTCGAAGCCGCCCAGGCCGCTGCCGAGGCTCTCGACGAGTTTGGGCAGCATGATCGTCTTGATCATCGTCAGGAAGAGATCCTGCAGGCCCTTCGCCTCTGCGTTGATCGCCACGACCTCCAGCTCGAGGAAGTCGATGCTCTCCAGCGCGAAGCCGATCTCCTTGGCGCCCGTCTTGGGGTTGTCCTGGGCGGCGATCTTGGCCGTCGCCTGCATGCTCGCGAAGAGCACGATATCGACCGGCGTATCGCCCAGGTTGAGCTTGGCGTTCATCCGCAGGTCGCCCACCTGCAGCCAGGTCTTGCCGCCCGCCCCACAGCTGGTGAGCATCGGCGGCAGCCAGAAGTCGGTCACCACGCTCAAGTTCGACACGCCGAACTGGCTGAGGTCGACGCTGCCCAGCGACTCCTCGCCGATCTCGATCTGCAGCAGGCCGCCGCCCCACAGCGCGAACAGCAGCTGGTTGACGAAGTCATCCGCCAGCCCGGCCTCAAGAGGGAACTTCAGGCCCGGGTTGAAGACGTCGGACTTGCCCGGCTGCAGGCACGCCGCGCGGCCGATCGAGCCGAGCACGACCCGGTCGATGGCCATCTTCTCGGGCTGCATGGTCGCGTCGAGCCCCAGGATGATGCCGCCGTTCTGCGCGACGGTCGGCTTGAAGCTCAGCTGGCCGATGACCGACGACAGCGTCAGCTTGACCGCGGGGCCGCTGCCGATGAACGGATTGAGTTCGAGGGTCTGCGAGAGGGCGAAGCCCTCCAACGCGCTGGCGAGCTGCGGGCCGAGCTGCCCTTCGACCGCCGCGGCGATGCCGGCCTCGAGGAGGGGGGTGATCAGGCCGGTGCCAGCCGAGAGCAGCCAGTTGGTCAAGAAGCCGAGCACACCGCTGAGCTGGACGTCGAACTTCTGCAGCTTGACCGTGACGTTCTTGGCGTCGCCGGTGATCTTCCCGGTCGCCTCGTTGAGCTTCAGCAGCAGGTCGAGCTCGATGGCGATGGCCTCGGCCGTGATGAATGCTTTCTGCTCGATCGGGATCAGACCGCTGCCCATCTTGCCCTTGAGCACCATGTCTGCGGAGAAATCAGGGATGAAGGCGATCATATGCAGGCCGCCGTTGATCACGGTCAGCGACACCGCCGGGTAGCCGTCGTTGTACGACTTGTTGCCCATCTTGATGTTCTCGACCGAGGCCGAGCCGTCGAAGTCGAGAGGCGGTGTGCCCTGCTTGATCGGGATCGCCGCAGCGCCGAGTAACGCCGCGAAGTCGAGCTTGCCCAGAACGATCTCGAAGACCGTCGCGATATCCTTCGGCTTGCTGTGATCGTGCTTGCCCGAGTCGATGACCACCTGGGACAACCACACGCCGATGCCGTCGTTGACGTAGCTCTGCGATACGGGCGTGACGCCCATCGGGTACCACTTGGTCGAGTAGTAGAACGACTGCACGCCGTTGTGCTCGTTGTCCCACTCGTCGGTGGCGATCCAGACCAGCGTGTTCATGCCCTGGCCGGCTTCCATGGTCAGCTCGAAGCTGCCGTCATCGCCCAGCTCGATCATCTGGCCGTTGAGTTCGTACGACTTGGTCGCCGACAGGTCGTCGACGACCATGCCCTTGACCAGGATCGTCGCGCTGCCTTCGAGCGTCGCCGCCCGCTCGGGCGAGGAGATCAGGACGAGCGGCCCGGTCGAGTCGCACTTCAGGTCGAGGGACTGTGCGCCGAGGCTCGCGTGATCCTCGAGGGTCGCGGTAAACGTATAGATGCCGTCTGCGTCGAAGGTGTAGCTCTTGCCGCCGCCGTTCGGGGTCACGCCCTCGGGCGTCACCGCGGCGGGCAGGGCGATGGCGAGGCCGGGCACGTCGTTGCCCCACTCGTCGACGCCCAGACCTGACAGCTTGATCGTGTCGTCGGGGACGTAGACGTCGTTGTCGGGCTTGGCGACGAGCACCCAAGACAGCGGCGCCCCGGGCAAGACCTCGAGGGTCGCAGGAATCGACTTTAGCCCGCTGTTGGCCAGGGCGCAGGCGATCGGCCACTCGCCCGCCGTCGTGGTCGTCACCGCCAGGCCGGTGACCTTGACGTGGTCGGGCACATCGAGGGTCACGCCAGCGAGGCTGCCCTCGGCCTGGTTGCCGAAGCCATCCTCAAGGGTGCAGGACACCTTGGCGCTGGCCCCGGCGTCGATCGTCTCAGGTTCGACGTGCGCGACCAGCTCGGTCGCCTTGCCAGCCACCACGGTCAGCTCGGCCCCAGGCGACTTGGCGTCAGCGACGTCGGCGAGCGAACAGGTGATCAGCGTCTTGCCGGCTTTGTGCCCCTCGAGCTGAAGCGCCGCGTCCAGGACCGCGATCTCGGGGTCGGTCACGGTCACGGTCCAGTCCTGGCCGGCCACCTCGTTGGCGAACGCGTCCTTGGCTGTGCAGGTCACCTGGCTTTTGGCGCCGGCGCTGATCTGCCCGGGGTTGAGCGCCGTCTCAATCGTCTTGATCGGCCCCGCGGTGACCACGAGGACCGCTGGAGTTGGATCGATCATCTTGCCCGCGTTCAGCGTACACGCCACCGCGAACTGACCACTGGCATCGGGCCGGAAGCTCTTGTCGCCCAGCACGATGCCCGTCGTTGGGGTCACCTGGAAGGTCGGCTTGGGGATGATCACGTTGCCCGGCTGGCCCGTGCAGCTCACCGCGACCTCGGTACCCGCGACCACTTCGCTGGCGTCAAGTGCCGTGTCGATGCTTTGGATCTGGGCGAGCACGTCGGCAGGCAGGCCGTAGACGGCCGCGCCGGCGTTGCCGCCGTTGGTGCCGGCACCGGGGTCGTCGCTGCAGCCCAGCGGAGCGAGCGGGACCAGCAGAACGGTTGCGTACGCGAGGTACGCCATGCGCCTGGCGCTTGTCATGGCAATTGGCTCCCGGGCGGATCGATCATCTCGCGATGCACACCCTGGCGATGGACGCCACCCGAACATCGAGACCAGGGGGCGGTAGGCCCGCGGGCCGCGGCAGGGTACCAGACTCCGTGCGCCGCTGCCATCGGCCTGGGACCCGCTGAGCACGTCGCCGAGGCCTCGTCGCCTCGCCGCTTCGGCGTTCTTGTACCAGTCCGATTCAGGCCGTTTCAGGGCGCGCGCAGGTCTTCACGCAGGCGTTTCCAGTTCCTGCCGTCTTCAGCGACGGTCGCCCGCGGCAAGTCGCTCATCGCCCAACCTTGGAAGCCGGCGGCGCCGTGCCAGCCGCCCACGCATTCGAGCAGGTCGCCGACGCCGTGCGCGACGATCAGCTCGGCAGCCTGGCGAGAGCGCACCCCGGCAGCGCAACCCAAGATCACCGAGGCGTCGCTCGCCGGGGCCCGATGCTGCGCGATCAGCGCCGTGCAGATGGCGACGAAGTCTTCATTGGGCGCGAGCTGGCCCGAGCGCGGATCGATCACAAAAAGCGGCACGTTGTACGCGCCCTGAGGGTGGCCTCCAGCGAACTCCCCAGGCGAGCGTACGTCGACGTAGATGGCACCTCGGCCGCTCATCTCCTGCCAGGCTTCATCGACACTGAGATGCCTCGTCACTTCCGATTGCGGCATGGTCGGTCTCTCCCTGGTAGTTCGGGGTCGGCGACTCGTGGCGAGTCGCGTAGCGCGGGGCAGGTCGCGTGGCTCTTGGGGGTGGCGGCGATTACGACATCGACAGACCAGCGACGCCGGCGAAGATCGCTGCATTCCACAGGGCGTGCAAGACGATCGGCGCCCACAGCGAGCCAACCCATTCGTATATCAGGGCAAAGGCCATGCCCAGAGCGGCATACGCGAGGATGGCGTCGGGGGCCATGTGCATCAAGGCGAACAGGCCGGCCGTGACCAACAAGGCGGTGCGGATGCCGTGGTGCTGACGAACGATGCGGTAGAGAAAACCGCGGAAGAACAGCTCCTCGCCGATGGGCGCCGCGATGACCACCGCGATGGCGAAGCTCCAGAACTGCAGGGGGTCGAGCTCGGTCATCATGCCTTCGGCGACCGGGTGCGCTTCGCCGCTACCGGCGAGGGCTGCGTTGAGGGTGATCAGAATGAACATCGGCGGTAGCAACACGCAGTAGCTGCGCAGCGCGGCGGTGCTCGCCCGCCACGGCGAGACACCCGTGCCGTCGCCAAACCGCGCCGCTATCGCCGGGCTAAAGCGGGCAAACGCTGCGATGACCGCTGCGGCGAGCAGGGTGCCGGCGAAACTCTGAAAGAGGGTCAACAGGCCGGCAGTGGAGCGACCGCCCTCGGTCAGTCCGGCGAGCAGACCCGCGACGGTGTAGCCCAGCATCCAGGTCGAGAAGCCCAGCAGCGGCGCAATCGGGTCGGTGTGGTAGGCGGCGTCGCGTGGCAGGCCCGGGTAGCGCGCGCGCAGCCACCCGAGCGGCGGATCGCCCCGTTCGCGGGCCGCCCAAGTGCGGATCGCGCCGCCGGCGAGCAGAGCGGTGCCGTACATGGCGCCGAAGAGCACGAAGAAGAAGAATGTCGTCAGAATCGCGACAAGGCGCGCGTCCTGGTCCTGCAGCTCGCGCATCAACGGTCTCGATCGGTCGAAGCGACCGGCGGTGACGTGGATGCGAGCTGCAACGCGTTCGCGCGTCCACCGGCTCCAGCTTCGACCAAACGCCTTGCCGGCGGCGAGGTCCGAAGCGGCTGCCGCGTCGAAGACCGCTTCGCCCGAGGCCGAGGCGCCAAGGGCGGCACGCAGGTCGGCGCTGGGATCCTTGAGTCGCGCCGACAGCTCCATAGCGAGGCCGTCCTGCTCTGTGGCGATCGCGTGGGCGACGACGACCTCGGCGCTTCGCATCGCCGCTTCAGCGCCAGGGTCCTGGCGGGCCGCGGCGCGCGCGGCGACGTCGAGGGCCTCGTTGAAGAGTTCGCGCGTGCCCTCCGCGATCGCGCGCCGCTGCTCCAGGAGCGGGTCAGGACGTTGGCCGGCGCCGATGGTCGGGCCGGCGGCG
>CALGHC010000067.1 GCA_937915965.1 uncultured Myxococcales bacterium | reverse complement strand
CGGCAGCAAGCTGCTGACCCTGACGACCGGCTTTGGCAACGTCGTTGAGTCGGTGCGCCCGTCTCCAGATGACAGCCGCGTCCTGCTCGGCATGTCGGGTGGAGGCAACGTCGCTGGGGTTCACTACCGCCTCCTCGACGCCGCGACCCTCGCGCCGATCGCCGACATCGGCGGCCTGTTCGCTGCCCGCCACGTCTCCGCCTGGCGACCCGATGGCGCGCTGGTCGCCGTCTCCGGTGGTCCCGCCCGGCTCGCGTTGCTCCATGGCCAGACCGGAGCGCTCGTCGCCGAGCTGCCCGGTCACGCCGCCGCGGTGACCGACATCGACTGGCGCGCGGACGGTGCCCGGCTGGCCACTGCGTCGGCTGATGGCAGCGTGCGGGTCTGGCAGGTCGACGACAACGGCGGCAAATCTCTCAAAGTGCTCACGCGCCACTGTCCGTGGCCATGCAGCGCTCTGGAAGTGACCTCGGTTCGCTTCGTCGGCCCGGACGGATCCGTCCTCCTCACCGCCGCCGACGACGGCTCGATTCTCGCCTGGCAGGCCCTCTAGGCCGGCCGCTCTCGCTGCGCCAACGAGATGACGTGGATGCCGGGCGATGCGATGATCCCCCCTATCGCCCGGTGCGCCGCCGGGCCAAGCCCGTTGTGGAGCCCTCATGACCACCGAGAACACCCCGGTCTTTGAAGCTGGCACGCCTGTTCCACTCGACGTCGTCGTCTCCCAGCACCGTCAGCTGGTGTCTCCCGATCGACCGACGGACGTGCGCATGCGCGTCGCCCGCGGCCTGCTGCCGTCGACGCCAGAGGACCTCATTCCCACGCTGGTCTATCTCGCTGGCGACGCCGTCCCGGAGATCGCCGCGGCCGCTCGCCAGACCCTCCTGCAGATGCCCAACGCGACCCTGATCGGCGTCGCAAGCGCCCACCCCTCGCCGTGGGCCATGGACGGCTTCGCCCGCATCGCCCGCGCCGACGAAGAGCTGCTGCGGGCCGTCGCCCTCAACCGGCACACCGACGACGCGACGATCGCCTGGCTCGCCGGCATCGGCGCGCCGGCGCTCTGCGACGTCATCGGACGCAACCAGGTTCGTTCGTTGCGCTATCCGGCCATTATCGAGTCCCTCTACTTCAACCCGCGCGCCCCCCAGGGCATCGTCCAGGGCCTGCTCGAGCTCGCCGTCCGTGAGGAGCTGCCGCTCGATCACATGCCCGGCTACAAGGAGACCCGCGCCGCGCTGCTCGGCGAGGGTCTTGAAGCGCACGAGCGGGACGCGCCGGGTCTGTCCGAGATCGAGTTCATGTCGGTCCTGGCGTACGATTTTGGCGACATCGGGGAGGCTGACGACGCCGAAGAGAAGCCGCGTGGAACTGGCCTGCAGGCCCTGCTTCTGAAGATGAGCGTCGCGCAGAAGGTCCGCCTGGCGCTGGTCGGCGACGCCAACGCGCGCAAGCTGCTGATCCGCGATCCGAAGAAGCTCGTCTCGTTCGCCGTCTTGAAGTCGCCGCGCGTCACCGAGGCCGAGATCGCCCTGTTCGCGGGCAACAAGAACCTCGCCGAGGACATCATCGCCGTGATCTGCCGCCGTCGCACGTGGACAAAGGATTACACGACCCGCAAAGCCCTCATCTTGAACCCGAAGACTCCAGCGAGCTTCGCGCTCGGCTTCCTGCGAACGATGAACCAGCGCGATCTGAAGCTTGTCTCGCAGAGCCGCGAGATCTCTGCGACCGTCGCGCGTCAGGCGAAGCGCATCCTCGAGCAACTCACTCAATCGAGCAGAAAGAAGTAGGTGGGCCGCGCCCGCTGGTGCCAGCGAGGCTGGGCCGCTGTCGAAACGCTCTCGAGACGCTCTCGAGACGCTCTCGAGACGCTCTCGAGACGCTCTCGGGACGCTCTCGGGACGCTCTCAAGACGCTGTCGAGACGCTGTCGAGACGCTGTCGAGACGCTGTCGAGACGCTGTCGAGGCGCTATCGAGCCGCTGGCTGAGTCAGCGGCTGATCCAGGCTACCGTCCGACACCGCGGCGCTGACGGCGTCGGCGACGGTCGCACCCCCGGGACACAGCTCCTCGCCAAATGGTCGGTCGTCGAGACAGCGGCGCTGGACCTGGCTGAGCTGCCAGTGGCCGCTCCCGCCACGCGCCATGTAGTCGTTGGTCGCGATCCGATAGTGACGGCCGGGCTCGACCAAGGCGCCACCGATACGAAGCTCCCGCACACGTTCACCCGGCAGCTTGATGCCGACGATGGCGCCGTCGGCCATGCGGTAGCGCAGCGCCGGCTTGCTGACGTCGCAGGTCACTGCGATGTCGGCGAGCTGAACGCGTCGGCCAGCTGCTTCGCCGTGGTCTTCGACGCAGACGTGCTCCATCGCCTGGCGCAGTTGCCTGCCATCGAGGTCGACCACGACGAGCCGGTTGTCGAACGGGTGGATCGCTTTGACGTCGAGATCCAGGACGGGTCCCGGCTCGAAGATACGTTGGGAGCGCAGCCCGCCGCTGTTGAGCATCGCGCCGTCGACCGCGACGCCGTGCTGGCGTGCGAAGTGGGCGACGGCGCGTGCAGCGCGCTTGCCGTATTCGTGGCGGGCGTCGCCGGTGAGGACCCAGGCGACGGAACGGCTACCGATGACCCGGCCGCTGGCGTACGCAGCGCGGAATGTCGCCAACCGCTCACGGGTCGCCGCGTCGACCGGCGAGCTCGCGTCGACCGGCTGCAGCTTCCAGGTTGAGCGCTCCGTGTCGAGTCCGCCGCTGGCTCGGCCGATCAGGTCGATCCGCCCCAGCCACGAGAATCGCGAGCCCGACTGGGTCACAAAGGTCTGGCCGACGCGCAGCCACTCCTTGATCGGTGTGTGCGAGTGACCGCCGACGATGACGTCGATGCCATCGACGGCCGCCGCCAGGGCGAGGTCGTGCTCGACTCCCAGGTGGGTGATCGCCACGACGATCTCCGCCCCAGCCTCGCGCAGCGCCGCGACGGCGGCCCGCGCCGGGCCGTGAACCGGGTCGTCGGAGTCGCGGAACCTGACGTCACCCATCGACGAGATCTGCCGGGTCGACGGTGTCAGGACACCGAAGAAGCCGATCTTCAGGCCGCCGCAGTCGCGCATCGCGCGCTCGTGCAGAAGAACCCGTCCTGGCGGGTCGGCGAGGGTGGTATCGGCCCGCGCGAGGTTGGTGTTGAGGAGCGTGTAGTGGGCGCCGACGCCGGCGAGCGCCTCAGCGAGCATTGCCGGCCCAGCGTCAAACTCGTGGTTGCCGATCGTGCCGAGGTCATAGCCGGCGGCCTCGTACATCGCCAACGTCTCACGCGCGGCCCGGCCACGGTCACCGTCCTTGCGTTGCATGTACCGACCCTGCAGGACGTCGCCGGCCTCCAACAAGAGGACCGAGCCAGGGTGGTCGATCTCGGCGGCGGCGCGAGCGCCGACAACGCGAGCGAGGGTGTCGAGCGTTGCCTCGCCCCTTGGCACGATCGCCGGGTCGCCGTCGAACTCGGCCTCGCTGTCGTTGGTCGTCAGCAACACACAGCGCTTGGGTTGAGCCGGAACGGCGGAAGCGCCGCCCGCATCGACGGCGGTCGTTGCCGCGCCACAGCCAGTCGCCAAGACGGTCAGCAGCGCCAAGAGGACGGAGGCTGGGGGGGCGCCGGATGCGGCGCGTCGGTGCGGCTGCGATGGTACGATCATGGCGGACTCCCCGCGGCGCGGTGATCAGCCACCGTGCTCGCGACGGCCTGCGGGGCCCAGGCCGGCCTTGGTTCGCTTGTCGAGCAGGCGGCCGATGTCCGCATCTGGCAAGCGTCGCGGCCGTCCGGCTTGCATGGCTCGCAGCTGGATGCCGGCGAGGTGCTCGACCAGCTCAAGGCGCAGGTAGGCCTGTTCGACGTCGTCGCCCCAGGCCAGCGCGCCGTGATTGCCCAGGCTGACGACGTCGTAGCGTGTCGCCAGCTCGGCGAGGGTCTCGACCTGTTCGACCGCGTTGGGGAAGGCATACGGCAGCAAAGGCACGCGATCGCCCAGCGAGATGACTGCCTCGGCGATCAGCGCAGGATCGACCTCCGTGCCGATCACCGCGAGCGCCGTCGTGGCCGGCGGGTGGGCGTGAACGACGGCGCCGACATCGGCCCGAGCGTCGTACACCGGCAGGTGCAGCGCGAACTCCGAGAACGGCTTGCGTCCGCCCTGCACGACCCGCCCCTCCCGGTCGACGATGATCAGGTCGGCCTCGGTCAGCACGCGCTTCGACAGCGCGGTTGGCGTCGCCAGCCAGCGTCCGGCCGGTAGCCGCAGCGTCACGTTGCCGTCGTGATTGGCGACCCAGCCGCGGCTGTGCAGCTCGTGGGCGATCGCCAGCACGTCGCGACGGGCCTGCGGCAGGCCGGTATCGCTGGCGTGTCGATTGTGGACGGTGCGACTGCTCATGCGGCGTGGTCGCTGCTGGCTTCGATCGCGTCGACGACTCCGACGATCAGGCAGCGGACGGGCGAATCAGGATCCGCGAGGAGCTGACGGATTCCATTGCCTTCGCGCAAAATCAAGACGGTGTCGCCGGGACCACTCTGGGCATGGTCGACCGCGAGGAAGCTGTCGCCGTCGTCGTCGCCGGTGGGGGTGATGGGCTGAACGACGAATACGGCGAAGCCCACCAGGTGTGGATGCTTGACCGTCGAGACGACCGTGCCCAGCACGCGCGCGAGGATCACGATGCCCTCACCGCGCCGTCCGGGGCGCCGTCGATCGAGACGACGTCAACGATGGCGATGATCGCCGCGTCGACTGGAACGAACGTGACCGGCATCGCCACCGCAGCCTCACGCGACGTCGTGTAGTGGACGATATCGCCGGGGCCGGCCTGGGTGGTGTCGGCCGCGACGAGCGGAGTACCACGGTCCTTGCCGTCGTGGCCGATTGGCTGCACGACGAGAAGCCGGATCCCCTCCAGGTCGGGGGTCTTGGTGCTCGCAGTGACTGTGCCGATGATGCGTCCCAACTGCATGCGCGGGAATGTGGCATGGGGGCCCGGCGGCGGTCAAGGCGCGGCGCCGAGGCCAGGGGCGGCGGGGCAGGTTTCCTCAGCCGCCACCGGCTTGCTTCGCACGTCGCAGTCGCAGGGCCATGCGCGCACCGACCTTGAGCATCTGCTCTGAAACGCCGGTGCCTCGGCCAACGATCAGGAAACGCCGCAACTCCCCGAGCGCATCCTCGCCTTCGCCAAGCTGCAAGAGGGCGGAAGCATAGTTGAAGTGCATCACCGCGCTGGCCCGAGGGCTCTTGGAGGCGTCGGCGTAGACTACCTTGGCGAGATCCGGCCGACCCAGGTCGAGCCAGGCCATGCCCAGCGCTTCTTGCAGCTCGACCGCATCGGGCGCGAGCCGCAATCCTTCGCTGAGCACGTCGCGTGCCGCCTGCCAGGCGCCGACCTCGGCGTACAGGTGGCTCAGCATCAGGTACGCGGCGACAAAACCAGGGTCGCCCGTGATCGCCGCCCGCAAAGCGGCATTGGTCGCCGCCCGGTCACCGACCTTGCGGGCGATCCGCGCGGCGAGCAGGTGCCCATTGGGGTGACCTGGGTCGATGGCGAAGAGTTTGGTCAGCGCTGCCAGCGCCTCGCGGTCTTGACCGAGGCGCTCGTGCGCGCGGGCGAGGCCAAGATGCACCTG
Organism: uncultured Myxococcales bacterium; assembly: GCA_937915965.1. GTDB lineage: Bacteria > Myxococcota_A > UBA9042 > UBA9042 > UBA9042 > CALGHC01. The sequence goes on along the minus strand of CALGHC010000067.1, from coordinate 10,881 downwards.
CGGCCGCAGCGGGTCGCCGGCTGCCGATGTCGTCAGGTATTGCAGGGCGTCCTTCGGCTCGCCACTACGCAGCGCCAGGAAGCCGAGGTAGTAGCAGACGTCGGCGTCGCCCGGCACCAACGCGTTGGCCTTGTCGAACTCGGCCTTCGCCTCGAGGTAGGAGCCCCTCGCGAGGCCATCGGTGCCGCGGTTGAGGTGCTCGACCATGCGCTTTTCGGTGTCATCGCAGCCCGACGTCGCGGCGGCGCCCATCAGGATGCACAGCGTCACAGCGGCGAGCGCAGGCCAACGGTGCGGCAGGCGAAGGAGGTGGAGACTGGCGGGACGTCTCTTCACAGGCTCTCAGCGCGACGTGAAGGCGAACGGGTAGACGACCCGCGTTGTGCCGCCGCCCTTGGCTTGCGGGAACCGCCACGAGCGGATGTTGTTGAGGATGCAGTTCTCGACACCGCTGTTGTTCAAGCCGGAGTCTTGGATCTTGGCGCCGAGCACCTTGCCGTCGGGCTGGATCAGGAATGCGACTGTCACCTTGCCCTGCAGGCCCGGGTTCGACTGCAGGCCCTTCTGATAGCAGGCCTTGACCGCGCCGAGCTTGCGGTTGATGTAGCGCTTGATCACGGCCTTGGAGAGTTCGCCCTTCGCGTCTGCCCCCCTGCTACCCACCCGGATGACCTTCTGCTCGCGGCGCTTCAGCGCGATCTTGACGTCCTTGCCGGTCTCGGTGTCCTTGCCGAGACCATGCGCGACTTGTCTCGTCGTCGCGTCGTCGCCGAGCCGCCCGCGACCGGTGCCGCCGGGCTCCCCGCCAGGGACGAGATCGCCCATCTTGCCCTCGGGGTCGGCGAGCACGTTGATGCCTCCGCCCAAGCCGTCGTCGGCGGCAAGTCCCGCACCCTCGTCGCCGACGTCCGCGAACAGGCGCGTCCCGGGTATATCGAGTCCGGCCAGCGCCTCGTCGATCTCGTTGGTCGCGGCCTTGACCTTCTCGTCGACGAGCGCCTCGACCTTCTGCTTGCGTGCCTCGTCGTCGAGCTTGTTCAACTCGTCAGCGAGCTTGTTGGTCTCCTTGTCGACCTGCTTTTCCTCGCGCTGCTGCGGCGTGAGCTGGACCTCGTCCTTTGCGTCTTCCTTCTTCTCTTCGTCTTCTTCCTTCTTCTTCTCTTCGGGCTTCTCTTCCTCCTGCAACACCTCGATGTACTCCAGCTCCGCAACCCGCTGCTGCATCTTCTCCAGGTACGAGGTGCTGGCGCGCTTGCGGTAGTCGGCGGAGGACAGCGCGATCGTCAGCGGCACGATCGTCAGCGCGAGCGCGAAGAGGAAGCTCACGACCAGCGACAGTTGCTCGCGCCGCCAGAACGTGAACTTCGCCGGCGGCGGCACCGCGACGCGGCTGACGATGAAGGTGAACGGTCCAGTCGAGAGCACGGCGCGCGTACCCGCCGTCAAGGGCACGATCGGCGCCGAAAGGCCGGCAACTCGACCGGCGCGGACGTCCTCGATGGTGTGGATTTCGCCGTCGACGATCAGGTGGCCGCTGAACGAAGCCCCATCGATACGCAGACCGAAGCCGCTTCGCGGGTGCGGCTCGACCAGCGCGAAGCCCGATTTGGCCAACGCATCGTCGGGAAGGGGGAAGACCTGGCCAGGACCAACGACGACGCGTTGCGGCTTCGGGAAGAAGCGCGCCATCAACATGTCGCCTTCCCACATCATGGCGACGTCGAGGCCAAGGCGCCGGCCCGAATCGGCATCTTTGCGACTGCTCTCGGCGGTGACCGAGGCGCGTTCCTCGAGGATGACCTTGGCGGTGACCGAATCGAGACCAGCGAGCGGGTCGCCGGAACGCTTGGCGCTGGGAGCGTTGAGCGGCGCAGCCGGCGCCGCTTCCGCTGGCGGTGTCCCGGCTGGTGCTATCGCGGCTGGCGCTGCGCTCGCCGATACCTGCGCATCGAAAGCCGCGGTCTTGTCGTTGTTCGTTGCCTTGCCGTCGCCCGCGGGGTTGTCGACTTCGGGGGCTTTGTCGACGGCTGCGCTCTTTTCGACGGCCGCGCTCTTCTCGACGGCCGCACCAACGTCCGCCGCGTTCATCACCACAGTCTGGTCGTCGGCACCGACCGCTTCACCTGATGCGGCCGCCGGTGCCGCCGACGGGGCACTATCGGGAGCGACGTCCATGACGACCGTCGCGTCATCGGCGGTCGAAGGTTTCGCTGCGCGGTCGTCGGGCGGCTTGGACGCGCCCCGGCGCTTGCTGGCCATGCTGGTCCCGTGGGTTCAGAGGTTCTCGGCGGACCGGATGATCTCGGCGAAGAAGTGCATTCGCAGTCGGATCAGGCTCTGGCGACGTTTTGTGTCGAGGACCTCGACCTTGCTCGTCTCCGGGCGCAGGTAGGAGGTCTCGACGACGTCGTCCTCAAAGTTGATCGTGCGCGTTGCCCGGGCCTGCCGGCGGCGTCGGCCTTGAGCGTCGGCTATCGAAGGCGCGATCACCACAGTGACCAGCAGCGTCAGCAACAGGGTGGTTGGCAGCCAGTGGGCGCCCCGGCCGCGGATCAGTTTCCGAACAGTCATCATCGGCCACTCCCCCGGTCACAGCAGATGCCGGATGGCTCGCGAGTATAGATGGGACCGGCGGGATGGCGCAATGCCATCGCGGTTTTGGTCCACGTATCGGTGGACGCGCCAGATGGTGCATCGATCCATTTGTTCGCCGCCCGGGCGCTCGAGCCCGAGCGGTGCTTTGCATTCGTACGGTCGACGCCGCCTGGCCGGAGCGTCAGATCGGTCCGACGCGCGCCGCGACATCCGCCAGCGCGTCGCCGATCACCGTCGCGAGATCGTCGCCGCCGCTGCCAGCGATCAGGGACCGGACGTCGAGAAGCAGGTGCCTGCCCTTGGCGCGGGCAATGATCGGCTCGTCGCGACGCCGCAGCATCGACTCCAGCCGATCGGTAGAGAGGGCGCCATGACCGATCTGCAGCCAGGCCGAGGGCACCTCGGCCAGTGGCTGGGTTCCGCCGCCCACCCGCGCCGGTGCCTCGACGACAGCGAAGGTCCAGGCGGGCCCCAGCCGGGCCCGCAATGTCTCGTTGATCGCCTCGGCGCGTTGGTGCACGTCGGCGATCGGCAGCGCCAGCGCAGCCATCGCCGGCAGCTCGTCGCGGGCCCGGCCCCGGGCCCACGAGCGCAACACCGGCTCGAGGCTGGCGATCACCAGGGTGTCGACTCGCACCGCGCGCGCCATCGGTGCCGACGCAAGGCGACGCACCGCGTCACTCCGCCCGACTACGATCCCCGCTTGCGGACCTCCGACCAGCTTGTCGCCCGAGAAGGTCACCAGATCCGCTCCGGCGGCGACCAGCGCTGCGACCGTCGGCTCGGCTCCCAGGCCAAAGCGCTCGGGTGGCTCGAACGCGCCAGACCCAAGATCGACAAGCAGCGGCACGTCGTTGCGATGCGCGAGATCAGCCAGGGCGCCGAAATCAGGCGTCGCGGTGAAACCCCGGATCTCGAAGTTCGAGCGGTGAACCTGCAGCAGCGCGGCGATCGGCCGATCGGCGTCGTTGGCCCTCGCGATGGCTTGCTCGTAGTCACGCAGGTGGGTTCGGTTGGTCGTCCCCACCTCGACCAGGTCGGTTCCCGCGGCCGCCATCACCTCGGGGACTCGGAAGCCGCCGCCAATCTCGACCAGCTCGCCGCGCGAGACGACCACCGGCCGGCCGGCGGCGATCGCGTGCAGGGCGAGCAAGACGGCGGCCGCGCCGTTGTTGACGATCATCGCGTCTTCGGCGCCTGTCAGCAGGCAGAGCAGATCGCGAAGGTGGTCATGGCGCGAGCTGCGTTGCCCCGTTTCAAGCGAGAACTCCAGATTGCAGTAGCCGCGGGCGTTCGTCGCGATGGCATCGATGGACGCCGCCGGCAGCGGCGCCCGGCCAGCGTTGGTGTGCAGCATCACCCCCAGGCCGTTGTGGACCCGCCGCAGCAGCGGCCCGGTCAACACGTGCAGCCAACGAGCTGTCTCAGACTCGACTGCGCTTCCGATCGCCGTCTCGTCGGCGACCTCGTCAGCGAGGACAGCCGCGCGCACCGTGGCGATGATGCGGCGCGCGACGGCCGAGGCGGTCGCTTCCGGCAGGGCCAGGTCGGCCAGGGGGGCGCGCCGCTTGAGGTCATCGACCGCCGGCAGGTGGCGAAGCAGAGGAGCGGGACCAGAGGGCGGCTTGATCATGGGCTGATGGTGGCAGAAGGGCTCGGTCGGGGGAAGCTGGACCAGGCGGCCATGCCGGGACTCAATTCTCGGCGACGTCGACGAATGGCGGCACCGTCAGGCCGCGCGCGGCGAGCTCAATCTGGAGCGCCGTCGCGAGGTCCGCGGTCGACACGTCGACGCCCTGGGGGCGATGCGGGTTGAGGGCGATCGCCGCGATGGGTATCGCCCTGTGCGCTTCGATGCGGATGGCGGCGCGGCGCAGCGCCAGCAGGCTACGTTCGCCAAGCAGGACCCGGCTGGGGTCAGCGACCACAAAGCGTCGGGTCGCCGAGTCGCTGTTGCCGCCCCGCCCGTCAAGCAGGCCACACTCCTCAAGCAGGTGATCGGAGAGGGCGCCGTCGACGACAACCGTGCCCGCGGCATCGATCGGTTCGCTCAACGGCGCGGTCAGCAGGGCCTCGATGGTGACACAGGCGAGGGCGGCGATGTCGGGCGCTCGCTCGGACAGCACCGCGCCGACGACCACGACCAGCGCGTCGGCGACGGCTGGATGGGCGGCGGCCTGGCGGTGGTAGGCGCCATCGATACACACCCGCGTCGCGCCGTGCGCCTCAAGCAGCGCGACCGCCTCGACGAGATCCCGACGCTGGCGGATACCCGCCAGCATCACTCCACCGGGGGCACGGGCGCGCGCAACCACTGTCGCGCCAAAGGACGACTGCCGTCCCGTTGCGGCGAGCGTCCGCAGGAGGCCGCCGCTGCGGGCGACGATCTCCTCGCCGGTAATGACCAGCGTCCCCGCCTGCACCTGCACGGGCGGCTTCGGGATGTCGAGCCAGACGTCACGCTTCTCGCCGTCGATTCCCATGCTGACCAGGCCGACCGGGCCCGGCGAACCGCCCAGGGCCTGTGCCGCTGCGTTGAGGGCAGTGGTCTTGCCGGCGTTCTTGCTCGCACCGATGAAAGCGAAACGTCGCCAGCTGGGCGCCAAGAGCAGCGCGCCGATTCGACGGATGCCGGCCGGCGACGGCGTGACCGGCGGTCGCAGTGGCGCCAGCGGCGGCAAGGACGGCGGCGCTGGGGTGGACGGTCGACTCATCGCATCGCCACGATAGCGCGCTGCAAGCGATTCGTCGCCCTGGAACATGACCCGGCTCGGCGCGGCGTGTAGGCTCGCGCCCGCCGCCTGCTGACCGCTGTCGTCATGGGCCGGCCAGACCGGTGTCCGCGATTCGGTGAGGCCAATGACTCAGGCGCAAGCGCAGTCGAGCAGTGAGTCCATCGGGCCACCGCCGTTCGCGCTCGACGAGCGCCCCCGGACCTTGATACTCGGATTCTATCGCCGCTACGTCCGTCGCTACCTGCCGATCTACGCCCTTGGCCTTGTCTGCCTCGCGGCCACCAACGCGCTGACCATCGCCATCCCCGGCATGATCAAGGACGTCTTCGACGAGCTCGCCAAGACGGCCCCGGATGTAACGGTCATCTACCACTTCGCCAGGCTCATCGCGGCCGCCGCCGTCGGTGTCATCGTCGTACGCACGCTCTCGCGGGTGCTGTTCTTCAATCCGGGCCGCACGATCGAGTTCCGCCTGCGCAACGACATGCTGGCGCGTCTGCTGTCCCTGACGCCCGAGCGGCTGAGTCGTCACAACATCGGCGACCTCGTCAGTCGTGCCGGCAACGACGCGAACTTCGTGCGGGCGCTGGTCGGTTTCTCGCTCCTGTCACTTTTCAACATCATTTTTGCTGCGAGCATGGCGCTGTCGCAGATGCTGGCCACCGACGTCGCCCTCACGCTGTATTGCTTTGTGCCCCTGGTCCTCGCCGTCCTGGTGTTGCGCGCCGGGATCCGGTCGCTGTTTTCGCGGATGCTGGAGGCACAAGAGCAGCTCGGCAGCCTGTCCGACCACATCCTGGAGAGCTTCAACGGCATCTCGGTCATTCAGGCGGCGGCGGCCGAGCCGGTCTTCATCGAGCGCTTCGACCGGCAAAATCGCAACTACAACCGACTTCATATCGAGACCGCGCTCGTGCGCTGCTTCCTCCTCCCCTCCGTCAGCCTGGGTGGCGGCCTCGCGATCTTCATCCTGCTCTTCGCCGGCGGGCAGCGCGCCCTGGAGGGCCAACTGACCATCGGCGACATGGCCGCCTACGTATCGTATGTCGGCGTGCTGGTCGGTGCCCTTGCCTCGGGTGGCTGGGTGATCGGCACGCTGCAACGCGGATACATCTCGCTGCGGCGCTGCGGCGAGGTCCTCGCGCTGCAGAGCATCGAACCTACCGGCACAACACCGCTGCCGGCCAATGCAGAGGGCGTGCGCGTCGAGGTCCGCGATCTGCAGTGGCGCTACGGCGAGACGTCGCCAGCTACTTCGACCCCCGCCGAAACCGCAGCCGGCGGAGGCATCAACGGAGTCTCCTTTGTCGTGCCTGCGGGCGGCGTGCTGGGTATCTACGGGCCCGTCGGTTCGGGAAAATCGACGCTGGTGCAGCTCATCGCTCGTGTCCTTTTGCCGCCTCCGGGTACGGTTCTGCTGGACGGCATCGACATCCTCGACATCGATCGGGATGCCCTGCGCCGCGCCGTCGCCGTGGTGCCACAGGATGCGTTCTTGTTCTCACGCTCGCTGCGCGACAACGTCGGTTTCATCGACCCGCCCGAGCGGATCGTCGACGAACGCGTCGTCGAGGCGATCCAGAAGGCCCAGCTCGCCCGAGAGGTCGCGCGTTTCACGGATGGGGTGCAGACCGTCGTTGGCGAGCGCGGCCTGACGCTGTCGGGGGGGCAGCGGCAGCGCGCTCAACTCGCTCGCGCGCTGTACCGACCGTTTCGGCTGTTGATCCTCGACGACGTCCTCAGCGCCGTCGATCACGACACCGAGGAGCTGCTGCTCGAGGCGATCGCCAGCGAGGTTGTCGGCAGCGAACGAAGCCACAGCGCGATCCTGGTGAGCAATCGGGTCAGCGCCTTGGCCTGGTGCGACGAGATCCTCGTCCTCGGCGAGGGCGCGATCGCCGAGCGCGGGCGTCACGCGCAACTTGTCGGCGCCAACGGCGTCTACTCCCGCGCGTGGCGGGCCTGGCAGGACGAAGAGGCTGAACAGAAGACGGAGCGCTCGGATTCGTCGGTGGCCGCCGCTCCGACGTAAGGTCGCTGCGATCCGTCCAGCTAGTTCGACGGACCGGAAGTAGTTCCCTGGTTCGACAGGCCAGGTTGTTCGTGGCAAGGAGCGAGGAGGAAGGCGTAGCAGGGCTACGTCGACGACGAGCAACACAGCCACGGGCAGGATGGGCCGAGAAACTGGGGACGTACTTTCGGATAGTCGAACTAGGTGCGCCGGCGGATCTGCACTTCGTAGACGTTGTGACCCTGGCGTCGCTTGCTGCGCTTCAGGGTCAGCAGTCCGAGGTGCAGCTGCGCGATCTTGCCCGAGGTCATACGGATCGCGACGCGCTCGTCGTCGACGACCTGCGTCACTTCGCACTGGCCCAGGCGCGGGTGCTCCAGGTAGTCCCCGACACGAAGCTGAGGCATCTCGACCGGTTCAAGGAGCCGCGACGGCATCGCTTCCATCGCCTCACGACCGCTCTTGACGGCCTCCGGCACGGCGTCGGCTGACGTCACCGCGACGTCGAGCCAGCGCGCGATCCCCATGTCGTCGTCGTCGTAGCGGCGCAAAACGATGTCGTCGAAAGACTGCGCGATGATCTCAAGCGAAGCGGAGATCGCCTCCACCAGCAGACCGCCGACCGTGTCTCCACCGCTGCCGTGCAGCAGGACGCGGACCGTCAGGTCGAGACCGCCGTGATACTCCGACACGGGCGCTTGCATGGCCGCGACGAGGTACAGGCCAGGCAGCGCGCATGGTTCGCCCAGGCCGCCCTCCGGCTGCAGCTTGCGGATGATGGGATCGCGGACGTACCCGGTCGCCTGGATCCAGCCAGAGCTGATTCGATAGTCGTGGGCGATTGAGCCGAGCGTGGCGATCACCGGCAGGCCGGGGTCGAGCTCGCCGACGAAACGCCTTCCTTCGCGGGTCTCTGTGAAGATCATGACGTCGTAGACTCTGCGGTTGGGCGGTTCCGACCTGAGGTCGGCGCCGCTCGAGGGGGCGGACTGGTCCCGCGCGTCCGCTCCGGTCGTCCTGTCGCGCAGGAGGTCGATCGGCGGCAGCAGGTCATTTCGGGTCCAGCGTCGGCGCGAACATTGGCTGCGGCGAGGCCGCTGTGCCGGGGTTGGTTTGCGACCGTCGGATGCGCTGCCGGGTCGTCTGGCGGAACGTCTGCTGGTTCAGAACCTGGCTTGATTCAGAATCTGGTTTGACTCGGAACCTGGTTTGATTCGGAACCTGGCTTGATTTGGAACCTGGCTCGCTTGGAATCTGGCTCGCTTGGAATCTGGCTCGCTTGGAATCTGGCTCGGTCGATATGGGCCGACGGAAAAGTCGGTCCGTCGGTCGCCGCTGCCTGCTCCAACGAGCCCCACAGCGCTCTGCCACGCTACTTCCGGGCAGGACTCCGTGTCAATGAAAAGCGGATCGGCAGGTGTCTTTGGCCCGGCCGCTTCGGCCCATCCGCCTTGTCGTCGAACGCACGCCTCGCCGCCGTAGCCAACCAACCCCCCGCAGGCGTGACCGCCGCTTTGCCCGCGGGGTCATCGCTGGCGTACGCTCGCCAGCCATGCAAGCCGCCGACACGATCGTTGCTCTCGCATCTGCCCCCGGACCGGCCGGCGTGGCGGTGTTGCGCATCAGCGGCCCAGACGCGCTGGCGATCGGCGCCGCGCTGGCCGGGCGCTCGCCGCAGCGAATGCCGCACGGTCGGATGCAGGTCGCGCGCATGCGAGAACGCGATGAGATCCTCGATCAGGGCTACGCGGTCGCGTTTCGCGGCCCGCGATCGTTCACCGGCGAGGACGTCGTCGAGCTGCATGTGCACGGGTCGCCCGCTGGCGTGGCGCGGTTGCTGGCGGCGGCGGTTGCGCATGGGGCGCGGCGCGCCGGCCCCGGAGAGTTCAGCCGGCGCGCTTTTCTCAACGGCAAGCTCGACCTGGTACAGGCCGAGTCGCTCGCCGCGCTGGTCTCGGCTGACAGCGAGTCGGCTCGGCGCAGCGCGCTCGCTGGGGTCGACGGTCGACTTGGCGAGCGAATGCGAGCCCTGCGTGAGCCGATCGTCGAGCTGCGCGCGGCGATCGAGGCTCGCCTGGATTTCCCGGTCGACGCCGACGTGGACGCCTTCGATGCAGCGACCGCCATCACGACGCTCGCCGGCCTCACCTTGAAGCTCGCCGGCCTGCTCGCCACCGCGCGGGCGGCTCGCTTGCGGTTGCAGGGGGCACGGGTCGCTCTGGCGGGGCCACCGAATGCCGGCAAGTCGACCCTTTTCAACGCGCTCGTCGGTACGGACCGCGCGCTGGTTCACGAGGCGCCGGGGACCACCCGCGACACCCTGGAGTGCACCACGCTGGTCGCTGGAAGGACCGTCGTCTGGGTCGACATGGCCGGCGATCGCGAGACCACCGACACGGTCGAGCGCGAAGGTGTCGCACGCGCACGTCGAGCGGTCGCGGCCGCCGACCTGGTCCTGTGGCTCGAGGACGGTGGAGAGCCCCCATGTCCCTCGCCGTCTGTGCCGGACCACGTGCCGTTCTTGCGGTTGCGTGGCAAGGGTGATCAGCCCCCCCACCCCGCCTGGGCGGCAGCGGCGTCGGCCACAGACGACGTCGTCTCGGGTCATCGTGCGGGCGACGTCGAGCGTGTACTGGCACGGGTCGCGGCGCTGCTCGATCAGCTCGAGGGCGACTGCCGCGGCGACGATGTGGTCCTCACGCGGGCGCGCCAGGCAGATGGCATCGAGCGGGCGATGGCGGCGGTCGCCGCTGCCAGCGAGGCGCTCCGCGAGGGCGCCCTGCTGGAGTGCGTCGCGGCCGACCTCGCCGCGGCGGGCGACGCCCTCGACGAGGTCATCGGCGCCGTTGTCCCCGACGATGTGCTCGATGCCGTCTTCGGTTCGTTCTGTATCGGCAAGTAGCCCGACGTAGCCCGACGTGGCCCGACGTAGCTCGACGTGGCCCGACGTGGCCCGACGTGGCCCGACATAGCCCGCCGTAGCCCCTACCGCGACACACCATCGCGATTGAAGTTGGCGAGGATGGCGGGCTCACGTAGATCGACCGACAGCGCCTCGTCCTCAACCAGGTCGCGGATCAGGTGGTCGAGTCGGCCACGCGTCCCGTCGGCACCAGTCAGCTCGCTCGTCCAGGTCGAGGCGAGCAGGATTGGGTGGCCGTGGCGCCCCGTCCGCGGTTCCTCGCTCCGGTCCTCCCCTTGGTCGCCGCCGTCGCGGTCGCTACGCAGGCGGGGCCGGACAACCCGCCAGGCTTGACCTCGCAGCTGGGCACCGAGCGCACGCGCGACCAGGGCGATGGCCACCTCACGACCCGGCCAGGGGCAATCTATGGGCAGCAACAGCGTGCCTGCCACGAGGCGGTCAGCTGGCAGCGAACCTTGGTCCAGGGCGGTCAGCCCGCGCTGCAGGGAGGCGAAGAGCGTCGCGTCCGGGTCTGCTTCGACGAGCCACTTGTTCTCGCCCGCCCGGTCCAGGTGGACGAGGGCGTCAGGATGCACGACGGCGGCGACGCGGTGGCAGCCGGCTGTCCGCATTCGATC
>CALGHC010000066.1 GCA_937915965.1 uncultured Myxococcales bacterium | reverse complement strand
GGAAACGTTGCCAATTGGCCGTCCCGTCGCCGCCCGTGCCGATCAGCCACAGCCGGGACTTGGCAGCGTCGTCCGAGGCAGTGCCTGCCAGCACAAAGCCGCCGTCGCTGGTTGGCGTCACGGCCTTGACCCGCCCCTGCTTGCCCTGGCTGTAGCCTTGCAGCCACTCGATCTTACCCGCGGCCGTCAGACGCGTCAGGAAGGCGTCGGTGTCGCCAGTCTCCTGATAGATGCATTGCCAGTTGATGCAGAGCACCTTCTCGACCTGCTGTCGGTGACCAGCGAAGACGATGCCGCCGTCGACGAGCTCACGGCCATCCGCGGCCGCCGCGAGGTGCGCGTCGCCCACTGCCCGAAGCACGTTCCAGCCAGAGACGTAATGTTTGGTCCAGCCATGGCAGGACAGGCCGGCCGACTGCACAGCGCCATCGGCGACGCCGACTCGCAGGGCGCGGCTGCACGTGCGGACAATCAACGCGCTACCACTGCTGCCCTGATGCGAGGTCGCGCACGACGCAGCCGCCGAGGGTCGCAACAGCAAAAGCAGACTCTTGCCGTCCGTCGACATCCTGGTCTTGATGCCCTTGACCTTGTCCCAGGGCTCAGCGTCCTTGTCGGCGCAGTCGTCGTTGTCGCACTTGCAACCCGGCAAGAGCGCCGGCTCATGGACGACGACCTTCCAGAGCTCCTTGCCGGAGCCGTCGAAGCGGGCCGCCAGCGCCTTTTCGTCCGGTGTGACCCAGGCAACCACCACGCCACCGTCGAAGAGCGGCGCGCCGCCGACGACTTCGCGGGCTCCCGTCGCCACCACCTGGGCGGGGCCGGTCGGCCGGCCGAACGCGTCTCGGCGCAGCACCAGCACATCGCCGCCGACCGACATGCCGATGTCGACCACGCCGCCAGCGGTGGCGGGCCAGCTGCCGGCGAGGTTGCTCAGCGTTGGCACCGGGATCGAGCGGGTATGCAGCCTGCCGTTGGCGGCAACTTCACATCCCTTGGCTGCGCAGACGCCGCCAATCGTGCAGCCATCACCGTCGCTGCAAGCCTGGCCCGGCGCCTTTGCCGAGACGCAGCCGATCATGGCGTCGCAGGCGTCGCGGGTGCACGCGTCGCCGTCGTCGCAGGCGCTCAGACTCTTTCCTGCGCACTTGCCGGCGGCCTCACAGCTCGCTTGACCCCACGGCGATGCGCGGACCACCAGCGCGCTCGTGGCGTCGGCGCCGACCGCGAGGACGTCGCCGCCGGAGGCCACCGCCACCGCGTGGCCGATGTCGCTGACGCTGTGGCTGACCGCCCGGTCCCACACTGTGTTGCCGTAGCTGTCGAGGCCAAGCAAGAGCACGTCCGTGCCGCCGTCGCCGCTCTGGGTCCAGCCCGCCGCGGTCATCCGGCCGTCGTGGGCGACAATGGCACTCAACGAAGCCTTGGCGTCAGACTCGCGCTGCCACAGGGTGTTTCCGTCCTGATCGGTGCGCACCAGCCACCACACGCCGCTACCTGCCGTCCCCTTTTCGCCCGCCGCCACCAGTCCGCCGGCATCCAGCCCTGCGACCGCGCGCAGCCGCTGGGCTGCCGCGAGGCCATAGCCGCGCTGCCACACGAGGTCGCCTTGGGCGCTCGCGCGCACCAGCCAGCCGCGCTCGACGCCAGCGACATCCGCCAGGGTGCCTCCCGCACCAACGACACCGCCGTCGGCGGCAACCGCGACCCCATGGAGTTCGCTCGTCTCTGCGCCGCCCACGACGAGCTCCCAGCTCAAGGTGCCGCTGTCCGAGACCCGCAGCAGCCAGCCTTGGGCCACAGGCGCGCCCTGTCGCTGGCCAGCGAGCACGACGCCGCCGCTGGGGTAGGCCGCGACGCCGCGAATGACGTCGTCGTCCGCGCCGCCAAAGTGCTTGTCCCAACTCGTCTTGCCGTCGGCGGTGAGGCCAATGACGCGAGCGTCAAGCGACGCGTCGGCTTGGGTCCCAGCGATGATCCAACCGCCACCGAGCGACGCGACGATGCCACTGGGTCGGGCGCTGGCTGCGGCCTTCGGCGACGTGAACGTGCTGGTCCACAGGCTCACGCCCGCCGGGTCGAGACGGCGAACGAACCACGCGGTGCCGGTCGCGTTTCCCGGAAGGGCGACCGTCTTCTCGCCGACGACAACGACGTCGTCGGCCGAGAAGGCGCCGCCGCGCAGTCCCGTCGCGCCCTCGTCAGCCATCGCGGCGACGTAGAGACGCTGACCCTCGCCCGGTTCGCAGCTCCCTGCGGCGCATGCCGCGCCGAACAGGCAGGCGTCGCCGTCCTCGCAGGCCGCGCCGTCGGCCTTCGGAACAGCGACGCACTCGAAGGTCGTCGCGCTCAGCGAAACGCAGGTCGGCGTCTCGCACGGCCCCGCCGCGATCTTGCAGATCACCGCGGGGCCGGTCTTGCACACGCCGGCGTCGCAGGAGTCGTTGACGGTGCAGCCGATCCCGTCCGAGTCGCAGCCCTTGGCGTCGAGCGGGGCCGGGTCGAAGCTGCACTCGCCGGTCTCTGAATCGCAGAGATCCATGGTGCAGGTGTTGGCGTCGTTGCAGTTTGCGCCCGCGTGCGAGCAGCCCTCCCCCGCCTTGCAGGTGTCGACGGTGCAGACGTCGTCGTCGTCGCAGTCGGTCGGAGCGCCCGCGCAGACCCCGTCGCTGCAAGCGTCTCCGCTGGTACAGGGTTCGCCGTCCGCGCAGGCAGTGCCGACGGCCGACGGTAGCAGCCCGCAGTCGCCGGTCTTGGCGTCGCAGGTGTCGACCAGGCAGGGGGTCGGCGAGGTCTTTGGGCAGTAGACGATCGAGGCCGGGTTGGGCTTGCACTCGGGCTCGTCGCCGCTGACGTCGCAGTAGGGCACGCCGTTGCACAGGTCGCCGTCGTCGCCGCTGAGGCAGTCGGCGTTGGTCTGGCAAGCGCAGGTCATCTCACCAGGCTTGCAGCTCCCTTCGACACAGAAGTCACCCTTGGTACACGCGTCGCCGTCGCTACACGACGCGCCGATGGCGACCGGCGCGGGCGAGCAGACACCGGACTTGGGCGCGCAGGTGTTCTTCAGGCAGTCGCTGTCGTCGACGCTCGGGCAGCTGACGACCGACGCGGGGTTCGGCTTGCAGGTGGGCGGGTCGCCGGCCTTGTCGCAGAACGGCACGCCATTGCAGAGATCGCCATCGTCCTGGCCCATGCATTCGGTGTCCGTCTCGCACGTACAGATGATGATTCCGCCACCGCAGCCTCCCTGGCCGTCGCAGGTCTCGTTCTTGGTACAGCCCTGACCGTCCTCGCACAGGGTTCCGGTCGCCTCTGCGGCCATCACGCAGAAGCCGTCCTTGGGCTCGCAGGTGTTCTTGAGGCAGTCCGTGTCGTCGACCTGGGGGCAGACCACCACGCTCGCCGGGTTGTCCTCGCACTGGCCGCTCTGCAGGTTGCAGAAGGGCACACCGTTGCAGAAGTCGCCGTCGTCCTTGGGCAGGCACTCAGCGTCGTTGGCGCACGGACAGATATTCTTCCCGGGCATGCACGCGCCCGCGACACAGATATCTCCGGCCGTGCAGCTGATGCCGTCTTCGCAAGGCGAACCGGGCTTGAGCGTGGTCGGTGCGCAGGTGCCCGTGAGAGGGTTGCAGGTGTTCTTGACGCACGCCGTGTCGCCGACGCTCGCGCAGCCGACCACCGTCGCCGGGTTGATCACACAGTGTGACAGCTGCTTGTTGCAGTAGAGGGTACCGTTGCAGAGGTCACCATCCTCTTGGGCCTCGCAATCCGCGTCGTCGGCGCACGCTGCCGTGTCCGTGCCGGACTGGCACGCGCCCTCTTCACAGACGTCGCCCTCGGTTCCCGCGTCGCCGTCGTCGCATGCCGTGCCGTTCGCCACTGCGCTGACCTGGCAAAGACCCGTTTCGGCGACGCAGCCGTTCACCTCGCACACCAGGTCTCCCGCCGGCGGACAGGTCACGATCGACGCCGCGATGACCTGGCAGGTGTAGGGGAAGCCGCTCTTGTCGCAAAACAGCACGCCGTTGCACAGGTCGTCGTCGTCGAGTGCCTGGCAGTCGGCGGCGTCTTCGCAGCCGCAGTACGAGGCTGGGTCCGCGACGCACAGTCCGGCGACGCATGCGCTCTCGACGGTGCACGGGTTGAAGTCATTGCACGGGACTCCGTCGACGGCGGGAACCGCCACGCACGCGCCGCTGGCCGGGACGCATGTTTGCTTGGCGCACTGACTCGACGCCGCCGCGTCGCAGCTGACGACGCTGCTCGGGTCGAGAACACAGACGTGCTTCTCCAGGTGGCAGGTCAGGGAGCCGTTACACAGGTCGCCGTCCTCGAAGAGCGCGCAGTCGTCGTCCGAATCGCACTGGCAGGTGCTCGGGCCGCTGGCGCAGGCACCGTCCTTGCACTGGTCGGGCGTGGTGCAGGGGTCGTCGTCGTCACAGGGCGTCCCCGGCAGCGCAGCCGCGTGAGCGCATTCGCCGTTGGTGCAGACCGTCGCTGTACAGGGGTCGCCGTCGTCGGGACATTGTGCGGCTGCGACGCAGCCCGGCGAGACTTCGGCTTCGACGACCTCCGTCGTGACGCCGCCGTCCGGCGGGACAGCGGCGTCGACCACGACATCCGTCGCCGGGGTCGGTTCGTCCTTGGCCGGCGACTCGTCGCTGCAGCCCATCGACGGCGCGGCGCACATCACGGCGGTCACCGCGACCACAGCGACCGCAGCGAGGCGGCCATCGTCACAGCCTGGCAACCAGCGCCGATTGTCTCTTCTGGCGTTCGAATTCATGGGAAAGGGCCTCCCTTGGCCGAGATCTCGGCAGAGAGCCCGGGCGCTCCCGAACCACCGGCCTGGCCACTAGCATCCGGGCCGCCAGCCCGCGCGCTGGCATCCACCGATGCGCCGCGCGTCTTGCGCCCAGCTCTCACTGGAGCAAGCAGGGAACACACAGGATTCGACCACTCGACGGCGTCATCATCGGCCGCGCGGGCCGTGACCGCAACACCTGTGCGCGAGCGAGCGCTGCCGAACCGTTCACGGCCTCAAGACGCGAAGGCGGGGTCTCAAGGCGCCAAGACCTCACGCACATAGACCGGTGCCCCGGTCACCGCCACCACAATGGAGGCTTCGTCCCCTTCGTCCCCTTCGTCCCCTTCGTCCCCTTCGTCCCCTTCGTCCCCTTCGTCCCC
>CALGHC010000065.1 GCA_937915965.1 uncultured Myxococcales bacterium | reverse complement strand
CGCGTCCCCAGGGGGTCGACGACGACGCAGCTGTGTCCCCGGAGCTGGCGCAACACCCGCAAGGCGAGGTCCGCGGTCGCGGCAGCGCCCTCGTCAAACGGCGCTCCCATGCGAACGCAGGCTGCGACGTCGATGGGGGCTTCGCGAGGCAGGTGGACGATCAGCCCGAACGCGCTCGCGTGCATCTCCACGGGCGGCCCGGCGTCGGCGTCGCCGGCGACGATCACCCGTCGGCCAGGCTTCGCTTCCAGCTCGGTCAGCGCGTCCTCGTCGAGATGACTCGCGATCAGCGTATCCAACGAGCTGCCCGCCAAGGCGCGCGCGCAGGTGATGTCGATCCGACCGTCGATCGCCATGGTCGCGCCCTCTGCTCCGAGGGGATCGGATCCGATCGCCCGCAGGGCCGTGCTCGCCGCCGAAGCTGCGCCGCGGGCTGCCGCGACCAGCACTCCGCGCGACACGATCGCCGCGGCCGGTCGTGTGCCCAGCGACCGGGCGACTCGCCAGGCAGCGTCGGCGTCAAGCCAACTTTCGTAGCTCGGCGGTGTGCCGATGCGGACCAGAGGCGGATGCGCGGTGATCCGGGCATCCGGGTCGACGTAGCGCGCGCAACGCGAGTCGTCCTCTTCGTCGCGCTCCAGGCCGAAGTTCAACTGCATCGGAAGGGTTGTGAGGCGTCCGCCGGCCGCGTCCTGATCTTGCATCGCATGCGCTCCGCCAGCCACCGTGGTGTGGCCAGTTCGGTGGGCACGCTATCACTGCAAGGGGCGCAAGAGGAGACGCGTGGTGGGCGAAAGTGACTCGCCGCCAATCAGCTGCCGAAGACGTCCTCAAGCTCCGGCGCGAAGCCCTCGGCCTGCAGCTTCTCGAGGCCACTGACCTCGACCTGCCGGATCCGCTCGCGTGTCAGGTTCATGATCGTCCCGACCTCTTCGAGGGTGATCCCGCCGCGTTCGGCGATATCCAGCGCACAGGTCTCGCTCATCTCCCAGACCTCAAGGTCGGGGAAGTTGAGCTTTATCGAGCCCGTCGACGGATTGACGTCGAGGTAAAGGTGGTGCTTGCAGGAGACGAAGGCGCAAGGTCGCGCGGCGCCCGCGCACTCGGAGCGCTCGCGGGGCCGGCGGTAGTCCATAAAGTCGGCCAGCTCGATGCCGTCGGCGATCTCCTCGCGGGTCAGGCGCCGCATCGGAATCGTCCGCGCCCGTCCGCGCTGACGTCGCTTCGTCAGGCGCGGGGGCTTGGCCTTGCCGGGTCGTCCTTCCTGATGGCTGTCGTCGTTGTCCATCCGCTGCGCCTGAATGTTTGCCACGTCTGGTCCTCTGATACGTGTTGCGGCTCGTCGCACACGTTGGTTACCGGGCACAATTCGGCTGGCCAGCGTCGTGTCCGCTGGTCCCTTCCCATGTGGCCTTGCGCCCTCGCTGCCTCACCCCGAGCTGGCAAGCCCATCATGGCGAGGGCCAATCAACTTGACAAGTATCTAGGACGGACCTTGTGTGCTGCCGGCCCCGCAAGATGCGCCCCGTCGTTGTTGGACGCCTGTGGATTGGTAGCGAGAAGTGCGCTGAAGTGAAGGGAAGTCTGTCGCATTGATGTTTGTCCATTCGGGCCGAAGCCGGGCGGCGGCTCCCAAAGCGATCGTTCTGATCATCCTCGTGGGTCATTTCGACGCGGAACGCTAACAGCGTGTAATAAATACGTAGGTGTCCGATTCGATATTTCTGACTCTTTTGCTTGTCGATCGTGAAGCCGGACCCACAACTAGACGATCGCCAAGTTCTTGAATTGACGATCGTTTCGTCGGCGAACTCCGCTGCCACGGTATAACACGTCAAGAATACAGCGCTAGAGTTGGTGGCCGTGATGGACGATTGCGTTTGGGGCCGGTCCGGTCGCCTCGACCGGTCAGAGCCCGGCCGTGTTTTCGTCAGAGGCCCGGCCGTGTTTTCGTCAGAGGCCCGCCGTGCTTTCGTCAGAGGCCCGCCGGGTTTTCGATCGGGGTGTCTGTGCGCGGCGTGCCCGGGTGGCCGTCCGCCGCCCCAGCGGAGATCGCCGCAGGGACCGGCAGCAGCCGAACAAATCGTTCGCCCAGCCGCAACGCGATCACCCCTTCGACCGGCGGCGTCCCCGTGGTGCGGATGTGCGCCATGATGGGCCGCCCCTCACGATCGAAGCCAGCGTGCAACAGCTCCACTCGCACCCGCTCGCCGCGAATTTCGCCGAGCTTGGCGTTGCGCGCGAAATCCCGGTACGAGCCGCCGCCGTCGCGCTCCATTGCCCCCTCGCGGATCGTCAGGGTCTCGACTCCGCCGGACTCCAGGTCGACGATCGCGAAGCTGCCGGGACCTCGCTCAATCAGGCTCACGTCGGCAGTAGGGGCGCGATCGGCGCTCGCTGGCGCCGGCACCAGGACTTTGTCGTCCTCGCCGGTGGCCGCTGCAACACCGAGGTCCGGTGAATCTGATCCGGCTGGGATGTTCCCGGATCGAGCCTGCGCCGCGCCGCCGACGCCCGCAGCCGACGCTGGGCCTGGGGCGTCTGGTCCGATCGATTCAGCGTCGGTCGGCGTCGCCGAACCGGGCAACGCCGCCGCCCAGTCCGACTCGGTCTCAGATACCGGCAGCTCGGGGGGAGAACCGATGCGGTCGAAGACGAGCCAAGCGGTCGCCAGACCGAGCGCAAATGCCAGCACGAACGTGGCGATGGACTTCAGGAACATGGCAACTCCCCAAGGCGAACTGCGCGGAGATCGAGCGCGTGGGGTCAGCGGCGCTGCTTCGGCGCCGCGATGATCGCGGCATCACGGCGCGAAGCCGGGCATCACCGCGTCGAGGTCCTTGGGCAGCTCTTCGCCTTCTCCCTAACTGCTGAATGCCCCTACTGCTGAATGCCCCTACTGCTGAATGATCACTGCTGAATGATCGCCAAGGGGTCCGCCATGATGCTCTGGAATTGGTGGAACACGCTCATCGCGACAAATACGGCGACAAGAACGGTCAGGGTGGTCTTCAGGATGCTGCTCGATCGTTCGACGCCGGCGAGCCATCGCTTGGACTGCACGGCGGATTGCTCATCGAGAGAGCGATCGAGGCGGCCAGTCTTCTCACCGCTGGCGAGCAGGGCGATGGTCGCGTCATCGAGGCCTGGAAGCTCGTGGGCGGCCTCGGCGAACGCGGCGCCCGCGTCGATCCGATCGACGGCGCGCGCCGCGGCCTCTTCGACCGACGGCTCGCCGGTCGCGCGGGCGCCGACCCGCAGCGCCTTGCGGAGCGTCACGCCGGCCGCGATGCACGCCGACATGCTCTCAAACAAGAGCGAATAGCGGCGACTCCACACCAACTGACGGATGCCGGGGATCACCTCGCCGGCGAGCAGGAAGAGCGGTCGCACCGTGGGCAGGCGGGTCACCCAGGGCAGCGCGATCAGCAGCACAAACCCGACCGCGCCGAGCATCAGCAGGTTGCCGATGGCTTCGGCGACCCAGGCAGCGACGCTCTGCGAAAACGCCTTGGGTAGGGGCGAAAGGACGCACGCCATCGCCACGGTGACGGCCGGCCAGGCCAGCGCGCCGCCAAGGGTGCCGCGTGCGCCGTCGAGGGTCTCGAGGCGCCGGGTGAGGCGCTCGAAGATCGCCCCGTGCTGACCCGTGTGGTCGGCGATCTCGACGAGATCGACCTCGATCGGTTCGAAGACCTGGGGGTGAGCCGCCATCGCCTCTGAGAGGTCCGCCCCGGCCGCGTGCCGCTTGGCGATGTCGTCGATGGCGACCGCCATGCTGCCGCTGTTGAGCGCCGGGCGCAGGGTCTCGAGTGCCTCGCCGAGCTCGAGACCGTGACCACGCAGCCGCCCCAACTCCTGGAAGAACGTAACCCGCTGCTTGACCGGTGGCGGTCGCCGCCGCCACGCGCTTCGCGCCGCGTCTGCGGCTCGGCGGCCGACTCGCTGCGCGCTGTCGAGTTGGTCGACCAGCCGATCCGTAGCCACCGGCTTGCGATGGCTCGGCGGGGCGGAATCGGCGGGGAGTGATGGCCACTCGCTCTTGGGCTCGGTCGAGTCGGGTTGCGATGACGGCGCACCCTGGTGGGC
>CALGHC010000064.1 GCA_937915965.1 uncultured Myxococcales bacterium | reverse complement strand
GCTGACCATGCGCGGGGCCAGCCCATACTCGCTGCCCACGTCGAAGCTCAGGCCCTCGAGCTTGGAGCTGGCGCCAAACGGCCAGGCGAGGCCGAACGAGGCGTCGGTCTCGTCGGCGAGGTTCCAGGTCACGTAGCTCGCGACCATGCCGCTGGGATCGACGAGGTTGCCGATGGCGACGACCTGCACCGAGGTCAGGGGCGTCGCTTGCCAGTTCGCGGCCAGGGCGGCGTACCAGCGGCCCAGGTAGTTGCCGGCCGTCCCGCTCGCGCCTGCCGCGAGGTAATCGGCCGGCTTGGTGGCCCCAGCGCCGTGGTAGAAGGCCTCAGCGATGAGCTGCAACTCTGGAGTGACGCCGTGCTCGAGGCTGAGGGCGGCTTCGGTCCGCGCGCCGAGTTGGGCCTTGTCATCGGCGGGGCGGGCGTGGTGGCCCTCGAAGCGAACGCCGAGCTCGCCGTCGAGGATCTCTCCTTGAAACGAGCCGCCGGCCACCCAGAAGTGCGGGATCCGGCCCGCCAGCGCTGCCCACTCGAAGCCGAACCAGCCACCGATGCCTTGGACCAGCGCCGCGCTCTCGTCGAGGGCGGGACGGTCGTCCCAGGCGGCCCCCTCGCTACGCTCGTAGCCAACCACAGCGAGCGCTGTCACCCGGCTGACCATGCCGATTTGGACCTCGGCGCGGGCGGCGTCGACGCCGGGCTTGTACAGACGGAAGAAGGCATCGGCGGCAAAAGGTGCGAAGAAGTCGTTGGGCGTAAAGAAGAAGCAAGTTGCCAGGCTGATCGGCTGCCGGCCGACTTGGATCGTGACCCGCTCGGCACGCAGGCTCAGCGACGCCCGGTCGGCGAGCAGATGCGCCTGCGCCTGGTGCGGCGAGCTCCAGCGCCAGTCCGCGGCCGCTGTGCGCCACTGTTCGGGGTCGCCGCGGCCCATCGACATCAGGCCCGAAGACTCGGTGCGGCCGGCCAATGTCTGCACGCCGTGCAGCTCCCAGAAGACGTGGTCGCCCCACTCGCCCTTGCCCATGACGCGGGCGGTCCCGGCGGCGGTCGCGGCGGCATCAGCGACCAGTTGGGTGCCGAAGTCGGGGTTCCAGGTCCAAGCGACGCTGCTTCGCGCAAAGCCGTCCCAGCCGCCGGGCAGCGCCAACACATCGCCAACGGACGAGCCGATCACGAGGGCGACGACGCCGGCACAGACGGCGCCGCCGACGTTCCGGGACCGGCCCAAGCCAGACACGCCAGACACGCCAGACACGCCGCTCACCCCGGACGCGCCCCTCACGCCTTCACCTCGTCGCGCTCGAGGCGGCCGTCGAGCATGTGCAGCAGGCGCCGCGCGCGGCCCATCACGCGGTCGTCGTGGCTGGAGAAGAGGAAGGTCACGCCGCGGTCTTCGTTGAGCTTCTGCATCATGTCGAGCAGGGACTCGGCCGTGGCGCTGTCGACGTTTGCGGTCGGCTCATCGGCGAGCACCAACGCCGGGTTGGGGGCGACGGCCCGGGCGATGGCGACACGCTGCTGCTGGCCGCCCGAGAGCTCGTCGGGGCGCCGGTCGGCCATGCCACCCAGCCCGACGGCGTCGAGGAGCGTCATCACCCGCTCGCGCCGCTCCTTCTCCGGGACGCCCTGAAGGGCGAGGATGAACTCGGCGTTCTCGTAGGCCGTCAGCACAGGGATGAGGTTGTAGGCCTGAAAGACGAAGCCGATGCGGTCGCGCCGCAACCGCGACTGTTCGCCGCGGCTGAGCTTGCCGACGTCACGGCCCTCGAACAGGACCCGCCCCGAGTCCGGCAGGTCGAGCGCGCCGATGAGGTTGAGCGTGGTCGTCTTGCCCGAGCCGGACGGACCGCACAGGACCGCGAAGTCGCCCGGCTCGACGGTCAGCGAGACGCCGTCGACCGCGCGGACCTCGTGCAGACCTTGCTTGTAGATGCGAGTAATTTTATCCAGTTCGATGATGCTCATGGTGGTGCCCTTCTTCCTGTTGGCGTCACGCGAGGGTGCGGATGCTCTCCACTGGTGGGACGTTGCCCGCCTTCCACGCTGGGTAGAGGCCGGCGAGGATGGTCAGGCCGAAGACCGTGCTGCCGATGATGGCGATCACGTCGCCGTACAGGGTCATCCTGATCCACGGCTCGAAGACGACGCCGCCGACCTCCATGCCCTCCATGTACTCGCTGATGTCGATGCCGCTGTAGTGCATCCACAGGTACCACGGCGTCGTGACGATCGCGCCGAGGATCACTCCGACCAACGCGACCATCATCGCCTGGACCACCACCATGGCGAACAGGCGGCTGCGGGCCATGCCAACGGCGAGCATGATTCCCATCTCGCGGCGGCGCTCGAGCACGCTCATCAGCATCGTGTTGAGGATGCCTGCGGCGACGACGATGGCGAGCAGCAGCTGGAAGAGGCGGTTGATGGCCCAGTCGACGGCGATCGCGCTGGCGATGTCGCTCTGCGTCTTGCGCCACCCCAGGACCTCGCGTTCGGGCGCTCCCACCACGCCGCGCACCGTGTCGACGAGCGCGTCGGCGTCCCAGGCGGTGTCGGCAAAGACGGCGACCACGGTGGCCTCGCTCGGGCCATAGCCGAGCAGCTTGCGGAGCCGGGCGATCGGCAGGACAACGGCGAACGCGTCGATCTCGTCGACGCCGGTCGCGTAGATGCCGCGGACCCGGGCGACCTCGCTGACGATCTCGCCGTTCGCGTCGGTCACGGTGTACACCAGCTTGCGGCCCAGCTTGAGATCGAGGCGCTCGGCGAGCTCGCGGCCGATCAGCACGCCGTCGTCCTCGGCGTCGTTGGTGGGGATGACGCCCTCCTTGAGCGATCGAACGAAGATGTTGTGATTGGCGGGTTCGGTCTGGGTATCGACCGCCAGGAAGATGCCGCCGCGGTTCTCGCGGGCTGTGGCGAACATCGCCTGTCCGGTGATGCGCGCGTAGGCGGCCTGGACACCGTCGACGCCGCGGATCTGGTCGCGCAGGCCGACCGCGTCAGTCAGGCGCTTGTCGAGGGACGGGCTGTCGTTGTAGCCGGCCGGTTCGACCGTCACATGACCCATGCCCATCGCCGCGCTGTTGTCGATCATCGAACCGTAGCTGTACATGCCGATGCCTGTGAAGGTCAGCGACATCCATATGCCGAGCGCGACGGAGGCGGAGGTGATGAGGGTGCGGCGGCGGCTTCGCCAGAGGTTGCGCCACGAGAGGCTCCAGATCATCGGTTTGTCCTTGTCAGCGGTGATAGATGGCCTGCACCGGTCGGATCAACGCCGCCTTGACGCCGGGGTAGATGACCGCGAGCAAGGCGATCACGAAGAGCATCCCGATCGGCTGGATGACGACCATCGGGGTCAGACGGGCGGGCCAGATGGGCGACATCGCCACGCCAGCGAAGGTGGTCGCGTCCATCAGGCCGCTGAGGTCCAGACCCGGGTCGCGGTACTGCCACGCCATGCCGAGGCCCATGCCGATCGCCAGCAGCGCTGAGATCGTTGTTTGGATCAGCGTCTCGGCGACGATAAGGGCAAAGAGCTGGCGCGGACCGACTCCAAGCGCCTTCATGATGCCAAACTCGCGGATCCGCTCGAAGACGGTCATCAACATCGCGTTGAGCACGACCATCGCGACCGCCGCGTAGGCGATCAGCAGCATGAAGGCGAGCGAGGCGGCCATCGAGTCGAGCAGCTGGGCGAGGACGGGCGAGAGGGTGCGCCAGGTCAGCAGCTCCTGGTCGCCGGCGGCGGCGCGCAGCGTCGGTTCGAGATCTTCGAGCGAGACCAGGGGGTCGGCCCGCACCATGGCGATCTCGTGGGCGCCGGCGGGGACGGCCAACAGCTCGCGGAAGGTGGCGGCGGGGATGTAGATGCCGGCCGCGTCCACCCGCGTACCCACGCCCTTGAGCACACCGCGCACTGTGAAGAGATCGTCGGTCGAGGCGCCGTCCGCGGCTTGGCTGACGATGACGATCTCGTCGCCGACCTCGACGCCCAGGGTGCGCGCGACCTTGCGCCCGATCACGGCGCCGTGGTCGTCGGCGGCATCGAGCCACTGACCCTTGGCGAGTGACTCGGCGATGAAGGTGACCTGGGCTTCGCGGTCGACGTCGGTGCCGCGCAGCTCGACGCCAGCCGAGGCCGATCCATGGGCCGCGAGGCAGTAGGCGAAGAGGCGTGGCGTCGCCTTCATGCCGGCGGCCTCGAGCCGCGCGATGATCGCCTCGGGATCAGCGATGCGGGTGTAGATATCGGGGTCGGCCCGGTAGCCGGGTGCGTGCACCTGCGCCTCGCCCATGTCGGTGAGGGTCGCGTTGCGCAGCATGCCGTCGAGCATCCCCTCCATCATCGCGGCGTAGAAGATCATCATGCCCGCGGCCACCGTCATCGCCGCGACCGTCACGAAGGTCCGGCGGCGATTGCGCAGCACGTTGCGAAGGGAGAGTCGAAAGAGGTTC
>CALGHC010000063.1 GCA_937915965.1 uncultured Myxococcales bacterium | reverse complement strand
GTGGCCGCTCCAGGCGGCGACGCGTTGGCTGACCGCCGCCAACGCCAGCTCGCCGCGGCGCCACTGCTGGCGATAGCCGGCGAACCGGTGCTCGAAGCGCCGCCGGCTGCGGCCGGGCAGGCGACGCCAGTCCGGGCCGACGACGTAGCCGAGCAGCGCGATGCCGCCGCCGGTGTGGTGGATGCCGCACTTCAGCGGGTTGAGGTGCAATCTCTGGCTTGCGAGGCACAGGCGGGCGCGCGCCATCGCCCGACGCAGCGAAGCGCGATCGTCGGCGACGGCGACGAGGTCGTCGACGTAGCGGATGAAGCCGAGCACGCCGTCTGCGTCGCGCATGACCGCGTCCAGCGGCGTCAGGTGCAGGTTCGCCAGCGTCTGGCTGACGAGATGCCCGAGCGGCAGGCCGCGGGCGCGGCGCGCCGGTTCGAGCAGGTCGTCGCCCGCAAACCAACGTGGACGGTGGGCGTCGGGCCGGGAACCGCCCCGTCTCCGGTTGAGAGTCGAGGGGCCAGGGCGTAGCCCCCGGTCACGAAGAGCGAGGCCCTGGTCGGTCCGGCGAGGCCGGCCCATCGTTTCGGGTGCGCTGGTGACGACGCGCGCGAGCGGTTCGTAGGCCCAACCGCCGTCGAGCCAGATCGCGAGCTGGTCGAGCAGGATGCTGCGGTCGATCGAGGGGAAGAAGCTCGCGACGTCGAGCTTCAGCACGTAGCGGCCGTGGCGGGCCAACTCCTGGTAGCGCAGCACGCCGCTGTGGGTGCCGAAGCCGGGGCGGTTCGCGTAGACCTCGGGCCCGAGCAGCGGCTCGAACGCCGGCATGCACGCGGCGATGAGCGCCTGGTGCACGACGCGGTCGGCAAACGGCGACGCAGACACCAGCCGCGGCTTCGGGTCGCGCACCTCGAAGCTACGCAACGGCCCCGGCCGCCAGGAGCCGTCGCGCAAGGCCCGACCCAGGGCCAGCAGGTTCGGCTCGAGCGCCAGGGCGAAACGGTCCATCTCCGGCGTCTGGCGCTTGTGGCGCCGCGCCCGCCGCCACGCCTGCCACATTGCCTCGAACGAGGTCGCCGCCTCAATCGGCACGACCGCGCTCACGCGCCAACCGGCGCCGGCGCCGCGCGCCCCGGCAGCTCGGCGCGACGCCAGCCGCCGACCTGGCGGCCAATGTTGTCGAGCAGCTCAGCGCTGTGGCCGTAGCTGCCATGCGGCAGGGCACCGGCCGTGTGCGCCAACCTGCACAGGTGCCGCAGCCGCTCGACCAACCGATTCGCCCCATCAAGCGCCGCGACCCGCCGCTCACGCGGCAGATACGCCGCCTCGACCAGCGCCTCGAGCAGATCGAGACCCGTCTCGATCAGCCGGTGACCCAGCGTCTGCTTGATGTCACGCGGAAAATGCTGCACGCGCGCGAGCAGCCAGGCCAGCAAGCCGTGCACGTCCTGCACCACCGCGACCGGGTCGCGCCGGCCGGAGGCCGGACGGCGCGACGCGGCTGACGCCGCCATTGGGAGCTTGTCGCGATTGCTGGGCATGATTATGAAACTTTGTTATGAAAAGTGAAAAAGTGTAAAGAACTCAAAGGGTCCTGGCACAACGAAACCCGATGATGTAGTCGTGGAACGTCGGGTCGAAGCTGAAGCGGTACGCCGCGCGCGCGAAGAGCGCGAGGTAGCTCCACGAGCCGCCGCGCAGCACGCGAGAACTGCCCGAATTGGGACCAATTGGGTCCGAGTTCCCCGAGGCTGGGTAGTCCGTCTTCCAGTCCCAGCACCACTCCCAGACGTTGCCCAGCATGTCGTGCAAGCCCCACGCGTTCGCCGCCTTGCCAGATGCCGGGTGGGTCTTGCTGCCGCTGTTGCCACAGAACCACGCGATCGAATCCAGCACGCTGTTCGGTTGCTCGCAACTCAGATGGTCTGCGTCGATCGTGCCGTTGTACGTCGACGTCGTCGTCCCAGCCCGCGCCGCGTACTCCCACTCCGACTCCGTAGGCAGGCGGTAGCCTTCACAGGCCACGCCCGCGAACGTCACGCCATTGCATTTGTATGAGCCATCGCCGGGCGTGCCGCTGCAGCCGCTCAGTGTGTAGCACTTCGACAGACCCGCCTGCGCCGAGAGCGCGTTGCAGTACGCGACAGCGTCCCACCACGACACCTGCTCCACAGGGCAGTCCGCGCCACAGCTCGTGAAGGACCACGGCTTAGTGCCCATCAGGCCCTGCCACTGGCCTTGCGTCACCTCCGTCGGTTGCAGCCACAACGCGTGCGTCAGCGTCACGCTGTGCTCCGTCTCGTCGCTGTAATGCCCCGGTTCGTCGGGAGGCGAGCCCATGGTGAAGGTGCCGGAGGGGATGTAGCCCGCCGCAGTGCAGGTCCCGGCGGTGCACGCCTTGCCGCTGGCACACGAGTCGCCGTCTGGCGCTGCGGTATGAGTGCACCCCTGGCTCGGATCGCAGCCGTCCTTGACTGTGCACGAGTTGCCGTCGTCGCAGTCCTTCGCAGGACCGCCCTGGCAACCGCCGCCGCTGCACGTGTCGCCGACCGTGCAGGCGTCGCCGTCGTCGCAAGACCCGGACTTCGCCTGCTTCACGCAGCTGCCACCACTGCAGACGCCCGCGTTGCAAGCGTCACCGAAGCCGCTGCAGTCCTTCGCAGGACCGCCCTGGCAACCGCCGCCGCTGCACGTGTCGCCGACC
>CALGHC010000062.1 GCA_937915965.1 uncultured Myxococcales bacterium | reverse complement strand
GCCCGGCCTCGTGGCCTCGCCGGCGCTTGCAGAGGCGGGCGCTGGCCAGCCGGGAGTCATTGTGCAGGTCACCGCGTCGCCGGCCGCCGCGACGGCCGGGAACCATGGCGAGGTCACTACAACAATCCCTCCGAGCGCCGTCTCGATGGTTCGGCTGAGCTCAAAGCCGACCGGCGCCGACGTGGCCGTCGACGGCCGGCGCATCGGCGCCACGCCGATGCAGATGCCGCGGCCGCCACTCGGTGCCAAAGTGACGATCGAGTTCTCGCGTCGAGGCTACCGCTCCCAGAACCTGACCTTGAATGACAGGAGTCCCGGCACCCTCGTCGTCAAGATGCGCCGCAAGGCGCGGCCCCGAAGTCGTACCAGGCCGGCGAAGCCCGCCGCCCGCTCGCCGTACCTGATGGAGTAGGCGCTCGCTGCCCACGGGCCGCCCACGCTTCGGCGTGGCCAGGATCCACCGCCCGGATCGTCCCCGGTCGCCGGGCTTGAATTCGCCTCCCCCTGCACATACCTTCCCGCGCCGCGCGGCCGGGCGTCCCGCCGGGCGCCATCACTCGCCGGTCACACGACGCCGGACAAGCGGCACGCCCCGGGCTGGCCGGCCACAGCCGCGCCGCCTGCGCACACCAGGAGCCTGCCGACATGCGCTCGAGTCTGCTCAACCCCATCGCTCTCTTCGCCCAACAGAGCGCCGGCGAACCTGGGGCCGACACGACCGGGCTGATCGTCGTGCTGGTCATTTTGGGCGCGCTTGCCGGTGTCGCGTTCGCCCTGACCCGCAAGCCACCCAGGCGATTGCCTCCTGCCGAAAGAGACGAACCCGCCTCTGCCTCTGCCTCGCGGCGCGAGGAAGATAGCGACGCGCGCCAGCGGGCCAAGGCCCTGCGCCGGGCTGCGCGCGGCGGAGTCAAGGTCGACAAGCGTGGCAAGGTCGAGCGCATCGAGGCGCTCGACTTCGCCGGTCCGGCCGAGCTCGAAGGCGAAGAAGAGGTCGCAGAGGTCGCGGCGCCGCCGCCGGCCGCACCGGTGGCCGACGACCGCGCGGTCTTCGAGGCAGAACAGCGTGCCAAGCTTGAGACCGGGCTGGCCCGCACCCGCCAGGAGGGCTTTGTCGCCCGGCTGGGCAAGCTCTTCGCTGGCAAGCAGATCGACGACCAGCTGATCGACCAGATCGAAGAGGTGCTCTTTCGCGCCGACGTCGGTGTGCAGGCAGCCGAGGCCTTGCTTGCGGCGCTCAAGGACGCACTCTCACGCAAAGATCTGGCAGACGCGGCGCGCTGTTGGCAGGTCCTGCGCGAGCGCTCCACGGCGATGCTCGAGAAGGTCGGCAGGGCGCCGCTGGAGTTGGACGCTGCGCTGGGGCCGGCGGTGCTCATGGTCGTGGGCGTCAACGGATCGGGGAAGACCACCACGATCGGCAAGCTCGCCCATCGCTACGCTGGCCAGGGCCGCCGTGTGCTCGTGGTCGCTGGAGACACGTTCCGCGCCGCTGCGGTCGAGCAGCTCGCCGTCTGGTGTGACCGCGCTGGCGTCGACTTGCATCGAGGCAAGGACAAGGCAGATCCAGCTGCTGTCGCCTTCGACGGGGTCGAACGGGCCAAGGCCGAGGGCTTCGACCTCGTCATCGTCGACACCGCCGGTCGCTTGCACACCAACGAGAACCTGATGCGCGAGCTGCAAAAGACGCGCCGTGTCATCGGTAAGGCGCACCCGGGCGCACCTCACGAGACCGTGCTCGTGCTCGACGCGACGATGGGGCAGAACGCGGTGCAGCAGGCGCGCGTCTTCAAGGAGAGCCTGGAGGTCACCGCGATCGCGCTCACCAAACTCGATGGGACCGCGAAGGGCGGCGTGGTGCTGGCCATCGCCGAGACCCTCAGCTTGCCGGTCAAGCTCGTCGGCGTCGGCGAGAGTATGGAAGATCTGCGCGATTTTGACCCCGCGCTCTTCGTCGAGGCGCTGTACGCACAGGGGTGAGCGCGTGAAGACGACCAGAGACGGTGACCCGATGACCAATGACCAACTTGACCGGCGCACGCGCTCCACCCGGGAGCGCCGGCACGCCGCCGCTGATCGCACCGGTCGTCGATTCCCGGCTGCCGGTCGTCAGCGCCACTGGACGGGCCTGGCCTTGGTCGTAGCCGCCGCCCTGTGCGTGCCGGCGGTCGCCTTCGCCGCGACTCCGGCAACTCCGGACCTGGCGGTGGCGAGCCGCGCGCAACCCGACGGCGAGCCTCATCAGGTGACCTTCGTCAACAATTGTGGCGAGACGATCGAGCTGCGCGTCGACGGCGAACCGCCTCATAGTCTGGCCAAAGGGGCTTCGGTCTCGTTGTCGACGACAGTCGCCCGCCTCGTATACGCCGTCGTCTCGCCTGCGGGTTGGCGCAATGGCGGCGAGCTGGAGATGGCGCGGGTGGTCTCGCGCACCGTCGCGCTGACGGCTCCGGGCGGCCACGTTCTGGTCATCAACCGCAGCGGCGAGCCGGTGACGGTCTTTGTCGCCGACGGTCAGCACACCATTCTCGAAGCGGACGCGCGCAGGCTCATCGGCCCGACTCCGGTGGGCCGCTTCGCTCTGTTGGCGCGTGGCGAGCGCAGCCGCCGCTGGATGGCGACCGAGCTGGACGTCGCCGCGGGCCGCACGGCCACCGTCACGCTCGACCAGGCGGCTGGCGCGCTGTCGGTCCGCAATCCTCTCGACGAGGTCGTCGCGATCGCGATCGACAAGCGCGCCTATGGTCGCCTGCCCGCTGGCGCCGAGGTGCACGTGCTCGGGCTTGTGCCGGGCGCCCATCGGGTGGAGATCCGGGGCGAGTCCAGCCACCGCCGTTTGAGCTGGCAGGCGACCTTTCCTGCCGTTCAGCAGCAGACCGACGTCGCTGGCGCGATCCGCCTGCACGTCAAGAACGCCACGGGCGAGGTCGTCGAGCTTCGACGCGAGCTGCAGAACCTCAGCCCGGAGTTGGCGCCGGCGCAGGAGGTCGACTGGGTGTTGCCGCGGCAGGCCGTCCGGCTGCGCGCCACCGGCCGCGACTCTGGTCTGCCCTACATCTTTGACGTGCGCGCCGACGCCCCCGCAGCTTCGAGCTGGGTCATCGAACGACCCACCGCGACCGTGCAGCTGCGCAACGGCACGGGCGAGGCGGCTGAAGTAACCATCGGCGACCACGCCCGCGTTCACATGGATGCGGACGCGCGCGCCGAGATCCGCGGCATCCCAGCGGGACGGCTGCGCATCACCGTGCATGGCGTCGACACCGACACCTCCTTTGACCGCGGCCTCTTTCTCGCCGCCGGCGCCACAGCGTCCTGGACGGTCCGTGCGGGAACCAGTCACCTGGTCGTTGAGAGCGGCTGGGGCGAGCCCCTGCAGGTCGCAGTCGATGGTCTCGAGCGGGGCACGATCCCAGCACGCGGCCGACTACGGCTGAGCAATCTGGCGCCGGGTGTACACGCCGTGTCGGCGATCGCGCTGTGGACGCGGCTGCGTCAAGCCGCCGAGGTCCGCATCGTTGACGGTCGCCAGACCCACCTGTCGCTGGCGCCGCCGCGCGGCGCGCTGCGGTTGATCAACAGCAGTGATCGGCGCCTGCGCCTTCTCGTGACAGGCGTCACCGTCGCCGAGGTCGAGCCGGGCGCGAGCCACACCCAGGAGGTTCCGCCTGGCCGCGTGCGCGTCGAGATCCGCGACGTCGTGACTGGCCGAAGCGCGATATGGGAGGGGGCCGTCGGGCCCGCGCAGCATGTCGAGCTGCCGGCACCGGCGTTGGGAATCTCGCCTCTGCGTTTGATCAACGACAGCGACCTCGCCGCGACCGTCCGGGTGGGCGCGAGCGAGCCCTTCGTGCTGGCCGCTGGCGCCGAACGCGAGCTCGTCGACCTACAAGCTGGCGAGGTGCTCATCGACGCGGTGATGGGCAGCGGCGACGCGGCCCGTCAGGAGCGCCGGCGGGTGCGCCTGATCGACGGTCAACCGGCCCTGATCGTCCGACTGACGATCCCCGCGGCCACGCCCGCCAGCGAAAGCAGCCTACCGACACCCGCGCCGTGACGGCCCGCGGCTTGACCACAGCGGAGCCCTAGCGGTTGCCAGCGGCGAGCCAGCCGCCGACGCCGTCGGCCAGCGAGGCCAGGTTCGGCTTGATGCGTTCGATCAGGTAGCTCTCGATTGGCGGCACGGCGCGCTTGGCGACAAACGACGGCAGCCCAGGCACCTTCTTGGGGTCGATGGTCAGTTCGCCGGTGATCCGCAGCGTCGTGAACGCGCCCTCCTGCGCCAGCGCGTTGCGACCGGCGCAGGCGAAGAGGCCCTTGAAAGCGCCCGGCTCGATGCGCCAGTCGACGTATCGGCCCGAGAGGCTCCAGCTGGCGTGGTCGAGCCACACGAGCATCTCGGGCTTGAGGAATGGTCTCGCGGCGGCAGGCGCGTTGCCGGGCTCGGCCCGCCATCGGTTCAGCACGTAGACCCCGCCGTCATCACCGGGCTTGCGCTCGAGCTCCTCGATCGCGGCGACGTTGGCCATGAAGGGCACGAGCTCGGTCAGACGCACGCTGAGCAT
Organism: uncultured Myxococcales bacterium; assembly: GCA_937915965.1. Taxonomy (GTDB): domain Bacteria; phylum Myxococcota_A; class UBA9042; order UBA9042; family UBA9042; genus CALGHC01. The sequence goes on along the minus strand of CALGHC010000062.1, from coordinate 13,510 downwards.
CTCGTAGACCAACTCGATCGGCGCCTCGACGCGCCCCTCTGCTGCGAACTTCATGGAATCTCCCCCGCGCCCGTTGCGCTCGTTGCGCCAGTCACGCTCGTTGCGGTTGCGCCAGTCGCGCGCGTTGCGCCAATCTCAGCGCCCCTCAAATTTCGGCGGTCGCTTGGTGAGGAAGGCATCCATGCCCTCGCCCTGGTCGGCCGTCTCGAAGAGCCGCGCAAAGATCCGCGACTCCCACTCCAGCGCGTACTCAAGCGGTAGTTCGACGCCGCGGTTGATGATCCGCTTGGCCTCGGCGACCGCGAGCGGACCGCGCTCGGACATGTGCCGTGCCGTCTCCATGACCCGCTCCATCAGGATCTCGGGTTCATGCTGCTGGTAGACCAGACCGATGCGCTCGGCCTCGGCGGCGGTGTAGATGTCGCCGGTCATCACCCAGTGCTTTGCTGCGTTGCGGCCGATCAAGCGGGCGAGGCGCTGCGTGCCGCCGAAGCCAGGGATCACACCGAGCGTCACCTCGGGGAAGCCGAATCGAGCGCGGCTCGAGGCGATGATCACGTCACAGGCCAACGCGAGCTCGCAGCCACCGCCCAGGGCGAAACCGTTGACGGCCGCGATCACCGGCTTGTCGAGGCGCTCGATCTTGTGGAGAACCGAGTTGCCGTACTCAGAGAAATGGTAGGCCTCGGGGTAGCCCATCTCGCGCAGCGCCGCGATATCCGCGCCGGCGACAAAGGCCCGTGTGCCCGCTCCGGTCAGGACCACTGCGCGCACAGAGTGGTCGTCGCGCAGCGCGTCGAGCCGCGCATCGAGGGCCTGGAGGACACCGAGATCAAGCGCGTTGAGTCGTTCGGGGCGATTGATCGTCAGCAGCGCCACGAAACCGTCGCGCTCGTCCATGACCAGGTCGCTGGTCGTTTTGTCGGTCGTCGGCGTGCCGTCGGTGCCCATGGCGTCCTCTGCCTTCCCCCAGCCCTGGGGGTGGTGGTGGCGGGTGCCTCTGTCTCGTCGCGTTGGCGCCGGGGTCGCGGCGGATCGCCGTGGTCATCCGGCCGCGACGCGCTCGGCTAGTGGCCGCCGCGCTTCGATGCCTTGAGCGGATTGAGCGTCTTCGACTCGGCCTTCTCGATGCGCGCGTGAGTGGCGAAGTTGCACATCCCCAGCGTCCACTTCGCGGCCGGAACCGCGTAGCTGCGGCAGTAGCCTTCGCCCTCGTGGACGCGCACATGTGCGCAGCCGACGCAGCGATCGATGATCGTGCTGAAGCTGTTGGCGGTCAGCACGGTGATGAGCGCGGCCTCGGCGGGCGCGGCGTTCTGGAGCTGCTCGTTCATGGCGAAACCTCGTCCCTGCATGCGGCGGGCGGGTTGCGAGTGCCCCGGCCCGGATAGGGGGCGGGAAGCTAGTTGTAGCCGCCCGCGGTGTCAATGCTCCTGCGGCCTTCGCGCGGGTTGACCGCAGCCGACCGCAGCCGACCACAGCCGACCACGGCCGACCGCGGCCGACCGCGGCCGACCGCGGCCGACCTCAGCCGACACCAGCCGATCTCGTACGGCCGCGCGCCAGGTTCCTGCACACGCGGCAGCACGCGCTTCTGCCGCCGTCCGCCGCCCCCCCCTTTTTTTGACCCGAGCGCCAAGCCTGCCTATGACGTCGGCTGTGCGCCTTCTTCTGCCGTCTCTCGTTGTCTTGATCCTCGCCCTCCCCGCTGGTGTCGCCGCCGGGCCGTGGATTCCGGTGCGGCAGAGCGTCGGTGCGCCAGACGCTGGCACGCTGCGCAACGCCTCGCGTCTCCGCCGCAGCCGCGCCGTCAAGCTGCGCTTCCCCAAGAATACCTGGGGAACCCGCCGCATGGTTGATCTGGTCGAACAGTGCGCGCGCGAGGTGCGGGTCCGTCACAAGGGCGGCCACCGCCTGCTCGTCGGTGACCTGTCGCGGCGCCGCGGCGGCTACATGCCACCTCACAGTGGCCACAGAAACGGTCGCGAGGCCGACATCGGCTTCTACATGCGCAAGGGTCGCCCCCTCGGCGGCCTGTGGCCGGTTCGCGAGACGGACATCGATGTGCGCCGTACTTGGGCGTATCTCGATTGTATGATTCGCAGCGGCGAGGTTGTGCGTATCTTCCTCGATCGCGGCTTGCAGGCGCCGTTGTACCGCGAGGCCCGCCGTCTCGGTCGCAGCCGCGCCGACCTCGCTCGCCTCTTCAGCTACCCACGGGCCAAGCGCGTCCATGTCGGTCTGTTCCAACACCGTCGTGGCCATGACAACCACCTGCACGTTCGAATTCGCTGCGCCGCCCACGAGGTTGGATGCCGTGATCAGCCACGGGGTCGACGCCGCCAGGCCCGGGTGAGCGGCAAGGGCCGCGTCGCTCGCAAGGGCAGCCGGGCTCAGACCGCCGGCAAGGGCCGCGGCGGTCGCAAGGGTCACAAGGCCGGCAAGAATCGCAGTCACGCGAAGTCTCGGTAGTGTGAACGCACTCGGCCCATGGCCCACGGCCCGTTCGGGCCGCGCCGCCGCGCGCAACGCAACGCAGTGGCAGAATCGCGGGCGGCCTTGCTGGCGAGCCTTCCGATCTCACAGAGTGTTTCTGGCGGGGGCGTGGACACCACCCGCGGCCGCAAGTAGGTTGCGATTCATCTTGACGCCTGGACCCTGCTGCGCGCACAGTCCCGCGTTTTTTGAGACGACCTCTCGTCCACGTCGCCCGCGCGCCACCTGAATTCGCGCCGCCAGGAGCCATCGAATATGAACGCCTATCGTAGCCCAGCGCCCTGCAGCCCAACGCGCTCGTCCGCCGTCACCCCCCGCATTTCCACCGTGTGGGCTCTCGGCGCGATCGCTGTCCTTGCTGCGGCGTGTAGCAGCGAGCCACCGACGGGCAACACCGGCGGCAACACCGGTGGCGGCGGCACCGACATCTTGGTCGGCGACGCCCTTGGCGGGACCGACGCGGCGGACGCGGCGCTCGACGCGACCCAGACCGATGACGCTGCTGTTGGCGACGACACCGGCGACGACGATACCGGCGGCGACACCACGGTCGGCGAAGACACCAGCGGCGGCTGCACGTCCGATCAGGAGTGCGCCGGCCTTGCGGCGAGCCAGTGCGAGGTGGCCTTGTGCAACCTCGACACGGCGACCTGCGAGAAGAAGACCCTCGACGACGGCACCCTCTGCGATGACGGTGACGACTGCACCGAGGCAGATCAGTGCGACACTGGCGCGTGCGTCGGCGCAGGCCTGGATTGCGACGACGGCGACCCCTGTACGACGGACGGCTGCACCACCGAGGTGGGCTGCGAGAGTGTCGCCGCGGCCGCCGATACCACCTGCGACGACGGCAACGCATGCACCGAAGGCGACGCTTGCGACGCAGATGGTGCTTGCATCGCCGAGGCGGTTGACTGCGACGACGACGACCCCTGCACGGACGACAGCTGCGACGCATCGAGCGGCTGCGTTCACGCAGACAACACCGCCGTGTGTGATGACGGCGATACCTGCACGGACAACGACGCGTGCGCAGCGGGCTCCTGCGAGGGCGCGGCGCTGGACTGCGGCGACGGCAACCCCTGCACCGACGACGCGTGCGACGCGATCGACGGCTGCGTGCACGCAGACAACACCGCCTCTTGCGAGGACGGCAACGCGTGCACCGCCGGCGACGCCTGCGCGGTGGGACTGTGCAGCGCCGGCACGCTGACCGATTGTGACGACGGCAACGCCTGTACGACCGACGGCTGCGACCCGACCAGCGGCTGCACGGCCGACGCCATCGCCGACGACGAGCAGTGCGACGACGGCGATCTGTGTACCAAGGGAGACGCCTGCAAGGACGGCACCTGCCAGGGCGAGGGCGTCGACTGCGACGACAAGGTCGCCTGCACGACCGACTCCTGCGACCCCGCAAGCGGCTGCGCCTACGCTGCCGACGACGCCCTGACCTGTGACGATGACAACCCGTGCACGACAGGCGACCACTGCGACAACGGCGCGTGCGCCTTCTCCGGCGGTGTTGACTGCAACGACGACAACCCATGCACTGACGATCTGTGCGACGCCGACACCAAGGATTGCGCGAACCCCGCGAACACCGCTCAGTGCGACGATGGCAGCCTCTGCACCCAGGCCGACGCCTGCGAGGGCGGTGCCTGCGTGGGCGGCGCGCCGGTGATCTGCAACGACGACAACCCGTGCACCACCGACTTGTGCGATCCCAAGGCCGGCATCTGCACCTTCGAGGCCAACGACGACGCCTGCGAGGACGGCGACAAGTGCACCACCGGTGACACCTGCAAGGGCGGGGCATGCGTCGCAACGCCCACCGACTGCGCCGACGACAGCGTCTGTACGGTCGATTCGTGCGTCAAGGACACGGGTGCTTGTCTGAACGCCGCCCAGCCCGACGGCGCGGCCTGCGACGACGGCTCGGTCTGCACCCAGTCTGACGCCTGTCTGGCCGGTACCTGTGCGGGCAAGGCGCTGACCTGCGACGACGGCAACACCTGCACCGACGACGAGTGCAACGCCAAGTACGGCTGCGTGGCCCAGAACAACAACGGCGGCTGCGAGGACGGCGACAAGTGCACCACCGGCGATGCCTGCGAAGATGGCACGTGCGTCACGGGCGACGGCATCTTGACCTGCGACGACGACAACGCTTGCACCACCGATAGCTGCGATCCCAAGAAGGGCTGCGTCTTCACCAACAACACGCTGCCCTGCGACGACGGCGACGCGTGCACCGATCAGGACACCTGCTCGGCCAGCTTGTGCGCCGGCAAGGCGACTGCGTGCGACGACGGCGAGATCTGCACCGACGACGGTTGCGACCCGCAGTCCGGTTGCACCACCAAGGCCAACACGAACGTCTGTGACGACGGCAACGTCTGCACCGAGAAGGACCTGTGTGCAGGCAGCAAGTGCGTGCCGGGCGCGACCACCAAGTGCGACGACGGCAACGTCTGCACCGCGGACAGCTGCGATCCGAAGAAGGGCTGTCAGTTCGAGGACGTCAAGAACGGCACGGTCTGCGACGACGGCAACGACTGCACCGAGCAGGACAAGTGTACGACCGGCAAATGCGGCGGCATCGGCAAGAGCTGCGACGATGGCAAGGACTGCACCACCGACACCTGTAAGGCCAACCAGTGCACCAACGCCTTCAACACCAACCCCTGCAACGACGGCAACACCTGCACCCAAAAGGACGTCTGCGACGGCAAGGGCGAATGCGTCGGCCTCAACCCGGTGCCGTGCGATGACCAGAATCCGTGCACCGAGGACCTGTGCGTGGACCAGATCGGCTGCGTGCACAAGTTCACCACGTCGCCCTGCGACGACGGCCAGTTCTGCACCGACACCGATCTGTGCAAGGACGGCCAATGCGCTGGCACCAAGCCGAAGAACTGCGACGACGGCAACGTCTGCACCAACAACGGCTGCGACGAGAAGAACGACAAGTGCACCGCGGTGGCGAACTCAAGCAAGTGCTCGGACAGCAACGCGTGCTCCGTTGGAGATGTCTGCAAGGCCAGCGCTTGCGTCGCCGGTCCGGCCAAGGACTGCGACGACGACAACCCGTGCACGGCGGAGTCTTGCGCTCCGGCGACCGGTGTCTGCGGTCACGCCGTCTCTGCGAAGCTCTGCGGCTCGATGACCGTGCCCTTCATCGAAGGCATCGATCTGGGCGACAAGGACTGGTACCTGAACAAGACGACGAACTCGGTCAAGTGGGGCGTCGACAGCAACGGCACACCCGGCAAACTCACCGGCAGCGCGTCGCTCAACTTCAACGACGGCGTCGACTACGACAACGGCACCACCGTCACCGGCAGCGCGCTGTCGAACTTCCTCATCGACGCGACCGGGGTCAAGGGCTCGTACCTGACCTTCGTGTTCTTCTCGTACAACGGCCTCGATCCCCAGGAAGAGAACGGTGCCACCTACGACAAGCGCTACGTCGAGTTCTCGGTCGACGGCTTTGCGACGGTGAAGAAGTCATTCCAGCTCGACAACGCCCTGCACAAGAACGCCTGGCACATGGAGACGCTGGCGATCAATGACCTGAAGGGCACGCTCTTCCAGGTCCGCTTCCGCTTCGACTCCGACGACAGCTCGTACAACAAGGGCAAGGGCTGGTTCGTCGATGACGTCGCCGCCTACGCTGGCCCGGTCAAGACGGTGACCAACTCGGTGAACTACACCGACGGCTTCGTCGCCGCCAACACCAACGGTTGGCACTTCTGGAGCGCGAAGAGCACCAACAAGGCCGCCTGGGCGCTCGACAAGACGCCAGCGACACCGGGCGGGACCTGGGGCGAGAGCCTCAACTTCAACAGCGGTGCGACCTACAACGGAACGACGGCGTCTGGCTGGGCGCTCTCGCCAGTCATCGATCTCGAGCAGGTCACCGATCCCAACATCACCCTGTGGTTCAAGAGCTGGTACCAGGGCGAGACGACCAACTCGTACGACAAGCGCTGGGTCGAGATCAGCAGCGACGGCTTTGTCACGTCGACCAAGCTCGCCTCAAGCAACAGCGCGACCTACCAGGGCGGCTGGCGTTGGGAGTTCGTCGATCTCGACAAGTTCAAGGGCAAGCGCGTCCGTGCGCGCTTCCATTTCGACACTGTCGACGGCGCCGGCAACGACTACCCGGGTTGGTTCGTCGATGATCTCACCGTCGACACCCGCGAGACGCCGTCGTATGCCGACATGATCACCTGCGGTAACAAGGCGTCGTGGTCGTTCCTCAGCAACGTCAACAGCGCCAAGTGGGCGGTCGACGACGACCAGCCGAGCTACAGCCCCGACTGCTCGCTGAACTTCAACAACGGCACAAACTTCGCCTGCGCCAAGGGCGAGAACAAGGTGTCGGGTACGGCGCAATCCCCCTTGATGGTGGTCAAGACGCCCGCGAAGGGGGGCAAGTCGTACCTGAGCTTCTGGGCCTACATCGACGCCGAGACCAGCACGAGCCGAGACGTCCTCACGGTGACGGTCAAGCAGCACCCGATACAGGGCAGCAAGACGTTGTCCATCCCTGTCGTCAAGACCGGCGCCGTCGGCAAGTGGACGAAGTTTGAGTACGACATCAGCGCCTTCAACGGCTTGCTGACCTACGTGCAGTTCACCTTCAACTCCTACCCCTCCGGCACGATTCTGGGCTGCTACATCAACACCGGTAAGGGCGTCTTCATCGAGGACGTCATGGTGCGCTCAGACAAGTAGATCGCCAGTTGGCGACACCACCGCGGCCCGGTCGTTTGCCTGCATGGCGGGCGGCCGGGCCGCGGCGCTTTCACCCCTGTGCAGGCTTCTCGGCGCCCAGGCGGCGATTGCATCCGGCGATTGCAGGCGGAATACGGCGACCGTCGCCGCGGGTTTGACCGTCGGTCGGGCGCGCGCCTATAAGTGGCCCCCCCGCGCCCTCCGGGGCCGAAGAGCAGCCGATGAGCCCCAAGTCGAAAGGTCCAAGCACCCGCCCAGCCGCCGACTCGGGTCCGCGCCTCTCGCGCGCCGAACGGCGCGAGCTGCGCGACTACGGCGAGCGGGCTGACTGGTTGCTGCGCGAGTCGCGTCGGCTGCTGAAACGGCGCGGGCGCAAACTCTCAGCGGCAGTCCGCGAAGAGGTCGAAGGGACCCGCGCGTCGCTGGTCTCGGTCTGCGAGCCGCCGCCACACGAGCGCAACATCGACTCGCTGCAGCGCGCGGTCAACGCCCTGGACGATTCGCTCGCCCGACATCTGGCGCGCTACCGAAAGTCCGCTACACGCGAGTACTTCGAGGCGATCTTCTGGGCGGTCTTTCTCGCCCTGCTGATCCGCGCCTTTGTCTTCGAGGCCTTCCGGATCCCGACCGGATCGATGATCCCGACGCTGCAGGTCCACGACCACCTCTTCGTCAACAAGTTCATCTACGGCCTGAAGATCCCGTTCACGCGGATCAAGTTTCTTGAGTTCCGTGCCCCCCACCGCGGCGAGATCATCGTCTTCGAGTATCCCTACGACGACGATCCGGACTCGACCGGCAAGGACCTGATCAAGCGGGTCGTCGCCGTGCCGGGTGACCGCGTCCGGTTGCAAAACAACCGCCTGATTCTCAACGGCGACCAGGTGCCCGCCCAGCAGACCCAGGTCTTTGGCGGTTGCGGCGAGGGCGGCCAGTCGGTGCGCGCGTGCGACAACGCTCCGGCGAGCTGGTGTGTGTACGCCGCGGACGGCGAAGGCGGCGAGCGGCAGGTGCTCGGCCACTTCGCCGCGCGTGGCGACGCGCAGGCCCAGTCGCTGGCCATGGATGGCTACGCTTGCGCTTCGTACCACGAGTGCCTCGGTGGCATCGCCTTCACCAGCCAGATCCGGGTGCCGGTGGAGCGCGGCGGCCTGTGGCGGGGGCAGGTCAACGACCCCGACTGGCCACCGCCGCGCTTCGAGGCCGGCCGCTTTGGCCCGCACGCGCGGCGCTACGCCCCGCCCGAAAATGGCGATTGGCCGGAGTTTGTCGTGCCCGAGGGGCACCTGCTGATGATGGGCGACAACCGCGACAACTCGAAGGACGGCCGCTTCTTTGGCCTGGTTCCCTACGACGCGGTCAAGGGCAAGGCCGGCTTTGTCTGGTTTGCCTACAAGGACGACTTCTACCGGCCGAATTTCGACCGGATCGGCACCCTGGTGCACCAGGATCCGCAGGCAGGCGAAGACTGTCATCCCTAGCGGGCGTCAATGGTGTCGGTCGGTGTCTACAGAGGCTTGCGCCGCGGGATGAGGTCGAGCACGGCGGACAGGGACAGCCGGGCGGCGAGTAGTGCCCCGCCGATGCCGACGACGATGGTCCCGACCAACACCAGCATATCCATCGGCTGCCTCCATTTGGGGGCCCTGGCGGACCCTGGCCCTCACGGTACCGGTGGGCGACGAGGTGGCAAGAAAACGCGCGTGCAGGCGCCACGACGCCTGGCCGGGAGGAGCGACTCTGAAGTCGCCTTGGGCTCGCCCTGGGGTCGCCCTGGGCTCGCCCTGGGGTCGCCCTGGGGTCGCACTGCGGCTCAAGCGGGGTTGAACAGGGGGCTCAGCGTGCCGCTTGGGGCGCGCTCTCGCGGCCGCGCAGCAGGTTGCCCAGCGCGCTGTTGAAGGCGGCGATGCGGGCGCTATCGAGGCCGTGGGCCTGGTGGCGCAGTGTCGGCCGGCCCGAGGCGAGCTCCGCCGCCTGCGCGTCGAGGCCGATGGAGAGGACCAAGCGCGCCTCACCGTCTGCGAACGACACCTCAAGCCAGCGGCCGTCGGTCGACCGGCCCAGGCCCTGCTGGCGCAGCCCGGCAAGCTCGGTCCGCTCGAGTCGCCGCGCCAGCTGCAGCGCCCGCTGCCGGCCGCGCTCGCGCAGCTTCGCTTGATCCAGCAACCGGGCGCGTTCGCCGCGCGCCCGCGCGCCAACCTCGCCAAAGGCGTCCAGTTCGACGGCCACACCGAGGCGCTCGCCTAGATCGCTCAGCGCTTCGTGTAGCTCGCCGAGCGCCGCCTCGCCCGCTGGCGGCACGCCAAGCAGCGCAGCCGTGAAACGCGGCGTCTCGACGGCGAACCAGCCACTGTGTGCGCTCTGCCGGGTCGGCGGCCGCAGCTGAATCAGCCAGGCGTTGGCCGCGGTGCCGACCTGGACCTCGATCTCGCCGCTGCGCTCGTCGATGCGTCCCATGCGCCGTTGCGTCCCGCCGTCGAGCCAGGCGCGCACCGTGGGCTCGACCAGCCAGATGAAGACCTGGCCGCGCGGTTCGCTCGCCCACAGCGCCTCCGCGTCGATCGCGACGAACTCGTCGTCGCCATGGAACTCGACGTACTTCTCGAAGATGCCGCTGCAGCGCGTCTCCAGTACGCACTGGCCGCAAGCGGCGACCTTGCGCTTGTCAGTCCGCTTGTCGAGGTACTTGTCGAAGCCCTCCTGGGTTCGACCGTCGCCGCTCGCCGCGACGGTGATCGTGAACTCGCCGTCGTGGTGCATCTTGGCCGCGAGGTCGGGGGCGATGCAGTAGGGCAGGTTGCCGATGTTGACGTCGAAGTCCTCACCCAGGCCGGTCTCGCAGGCCCGCGCCAGGGCGCGAAAGTGGGGCGCCATGTCGCTATAGCGCGCCATGATGCTGCGCAGATGGGCGTCCGTGCGGTCTCCTGCGTCGCGAGGCCGCACCATGTCGAGATGGACGTTCTCGAAATCGAATTGGCGCGCGACGTCGGCGAGGCGTTCGACCGAGCGGTAGTTGCTCTCGACCACGCACATGTTGCCCGTCAGGCGTGCGCCCTCGGCGTGCAGCACCTCAAGAGACTCCTGGATTCGCTCCCAGGCGCCCGGATTGCAGGTTGTGGCGTCGTGGGCGTCGCGGTCTCCGCCCTGCAGAGAGAAGCGCCAGATCACCCGGCGGCGCATGTCGGGTCCGAGGCGCTCAAGGACCGCTAGCGCGCGCTTTCGAAACGAGGCACGTGGTGTCATCACGCCGTTGGTGAAGACGACCACTTCGTCAAAATCGAGGCGAACGGCCTCTTCGAGCAGCTCGAGGAACGAGCGCTGGATCGTCGGCTCGCCACCCAGAAAGGTGATCTTTGTTGCGCCGCCGGCGCGGGCGTCGCGGATCTGGCTTCGGATGGGGTCGATGGGCAGCTGGGGGGCGCGGTCCAGCTCGCTGAGCTGACCCGATACACAGAAGACGCAACGGTTGTTGCACAGGTGTCCGAGCTGGACCTCGACCTGTCGTTGCGGTTCTGCCATTGCCTCTCCCGCTCGCCGCCACCCCGCTCGCCGCCACCCCGCTCGCCGCCACCCTGCTCGCCGGTGGCTACGACGCCGGCAAGCATCCCATCTTGGCCCGGCGCGATCAACGCATTGCCGCGGAACCGCAGGAATGGATGCCCGACCTGTGCCCGGTCGTGACGTCGGCGCGTGCGCGCGGCTCCGCGGTCAAACGCCCACGCTTTCGCGCCCCGCAGGGATCAAAGCGGCTGGCTGGACAACCACGCCTCGAGGACCTCGCGGTCGGGCACGACGGGCCGGCGCGCGTGCACAAGCTCCCACGCTGTGTCGAGGTCGAAGCCGCCGTGGGTGACGAGGTACGCGATCACCACGGTCGGCGACCGGTTGATACCGGCGGTGCAGTGCACGTAGGTGACGCGGCCATCCCGGCGGCTGGCATCGACCGCGGCGACGGCGTCGTCGAGGCCCGCGCGCAGGGCGCGTTGATCAAAGTCCACGATCGGCACGCGGTTTGTCGCGATCCCGTTGGCCATCAGGAAGCGCCACAGCAGCGGCCAGCCCAGACCCATGCCGGCGAGGTCGGCGTCGGTCTGTACCGAAACCAACGCGGTAATGCCGTGATCGTGACGGAGCGCGCGGATGAACTCTGGCGTCTTGGGGCAAGCCCCGAGCCAGAGGCCTTCGGTGATCTCGTGGGCGTCGAGAGGTCGCGGCATGTCGAACGATTCCGGAACGCGCGGCGGCGCGGGTCTGTCTGGGCTTTCGGCTGCGTCTGGTGGCGCGGGCGACCTGCCGGTGCGCCGCGCGATCGAATGACGCGCTAGAAGCGCCCAGCCACGACGGCCATCGCGCCGCCCTGCAGGGCGCCGACCTGGACCTTCAGCCCACCGTCGCGCATCGGCGGGTTGGCGGCCTCGTCCATCTGATTCTTGAGCATGATGTTGCCGACCACGAAGGCAGCGGCGCCCACGCCGAGCAGGCCCCAGCGGGCGCCCTCGCCCCCGACGCTGTCCCAGTCTGCGAACGCGTCAACGAGCACGCCGGTCACGACCAGGGCGCCACCACCGATGATACCCGCCCACGCCAGCGTGCTGCTGCTGCCGGCGACGAAAGCCTCGAGGGTGGGATCGACGGTCGCCGTCTGGCCCACGGCGACGTTCAGCTTGCCCTTGCGGCCAAAGTAACCAGGTCGGCTGACCTGCACCGCGTGCTCGCCGGGCGCGACGCTGATGCCTGCAGCGGCGGCCTTGCGGTCGACGGCCTTGCCATCGAGGGTCACCTTGGCGTCGTCGGCGCTCTGCACGACGATGCGGCCGAGCGTCTTGACGACGAGGGTCACGTCGCCGCCCGCGGGCACGTCGACCGACTTGTCGAGAAGCACCTTGCCAGCCTTGTCCTTGATGCGGACTCCGGCGACGCCTGCCGGCAGCTCGTAGCGGTTGTCGCCCTTCTTCAGTCCATGGACCTCGCCAGCGACCTCCGCGACCAGGCCTTCGTCGTCCGCGTCGATGTGGACGTAGCCGGGCTTGGGCGGCTCGATCGGCATCGCCACGACCGCTTCGTCTGCCACGTCGCCGTCGGCGGGAACGGCCTCGGCAGCGGGCGCGGGCTTGGCCGGCGCGGCGGTCGCCGACGAACCGGGCCGCTTCTCCTTGGCCTGCGCATGGGCGAGTGCCGCGGGCAGGGCGACAGCGACCGAGACGAGGACCGCGAGGGCGGCCTGGATGGTCACCGTGCGATGGCGTGGGGTGGGCGACATAGGGACTCTCCTGAGGGTGGGGTCGCGGGGCGACGTACGAAATCGGCGGGGGGTCAACGCGCCTGGGCGCCGCCTTCTGCGTGTGGGTTCTTGCGCGCAGCCAGGATCGACGGCCGCTTCTCAAGCCGCGCGGCCAGATCCTGCAGGCCGGTCAGTCCGGCCAGATCCAACCCGAAGCGCTCCAGGATTGTCAACGGCAAGGCCAGAGCGAGGTCGGCGACCGTCAGCCCGTCGCCGACCAGCCACTGTCGTCCGCCGAGGATCTGCTCGAAGACCTGCAGCTGCCGCCGAATCCGCGCCGTGTCGCGGCGATAGACCTGCAGGTCCCAGCTGGCCGGGTTGCCGTGGTCGCGGTGCTCTCGGTCTAGCGCCATCAACGGCTCAAGCAAGCCTTTGTCGGCCATCTCGTCGGCCATCCAGCAGCGGGCGCGCTGCAGGGGCTCGCTGGGAAGCAGACCGCCTTGTGGACGCGTCGCCTCGAGAAAACCGATGATCGTATTGGAGCCGAAGATCGGTTTGCCTTCGTCTGTCAGCCACACTGGCAGCCGACCCAAGGGGTTGAGCGACGGCAGCTCGGCTGGTGGGTGGGCGCGATCGACGAGCATGCTCGTCCACGGGATGCTGCGCTCCTCGAGGTACGCCCGCGTCTTGAAGCAGTACGGGCAGTCCAGGTAGTGATACAGCGTCGCCATCGTCTGCCTCGCTAGCCTGGTCGGCCTCGGGTTGCCGGCCTGGGTCGATTCCGGCTCTGCGCTGGCGGCCAGCGGGCGTCGCTGTGGTCGCGTTTGCCGCCTCGGCAGTGGCTCGCTAGTCTACACCAACGCGACCGGACCGGCGACGGCGCTGGCCAGTGCATCCGTGCAAGCCGCGCCGCAGCCAGACCGGCCAGCGACCCCGATGGAAACACGCAGGAAGCCGCAATGCCCCGTACCAAGATCGCGCTTCGCACGCGCCCTCCCTCAGCCCCGCCGGTCGCCGCCAAGGCCACGGCGCCGGCCGCCGCGCTGACCG
>CALGHC010000061.1 GCA_937915965.1 uncultured Myxococcales bacterium | reverse complement strand
CTCTTCGAGCAGCGCACCACCACCGTCAGCGATGGCGCCGGGCGCGGAGCCCGCAGCCTCGCCGCCGGCCTCCTCGGGGCCGACTGTCGTCTCAGGAGCTGCGGCGGCCTGGGCGGGGGCCTCTTCGAGGGCGACGTCAGCCGGCTCTGCACCGGCCGGGTCGCTGGTCGGCACGGCGATCGACGCCGCCGGCGGTGCGGCTGGCACGCCGACCGGGCTCGCCTCGAGCACGCCCTCGCCTTCGACCGCCTGGCCGGCGATGGCGTCGGCCGGGGCCTGGCGCTCTTCGCCCGCGGGCGCTTCGACGCGCGTTTCGGGCACCTCGACCGTCTGGTCAGCGACGACGGCATCCGCGGCCACCGCCGCGACCGGCTCGGCGACCGACGCCGCCGCCGCCATTGGTGCCTCTTCGACGCGACTCTCGGCGGACTGCGGCGCGGTGACCGCGGGTGCCTCGTCGACCGTCTGAACGTCGGCCTCGACGACCGTCGGCTCAGCCGGCGTTGGCGGGGCCGCAAGTGCCTCGGCGGGCGCCACCTCGACGGCACCTTCGGCCACCAGGTCGGGCTCGGGCGCAGCGGCGACCTCGGCCTCCGGATCGGAGACGTCGACGTTCGGTTCGGCGACCGGCGCGACCGCTTCGATGGTCGCTGGCGCGACCTCGACTTCGCTCGCGACGTCGGTGGCCGCGGCCATCTCGGCCGCCGGTGCGATCGTCTCGCTCGCGGCGGCCGGGACCTCGATCTGCTCGCTCACCTCAGGAGCCGGCGCGGCCTCGGGCGCCACTTGAATCTGGGCGACCGCTTCGACGCCCTTGCGGCCGAGATCGGCGGCAGCCGAAGCCTCGCTAGCGCCCTCGATGGTCGCCTCGACGCTGATGTGCGGCACGACCACGTCGGCGCCACCCAGGTCGGTCGATACCGTCTCCGCTGGCGCGCCGAGCTCGGCGTCACCCTGCTGCTCTTCGACCGGGCTCATGTTCTCGGCGTCGGACTTCGACGCGTCGGTGAGGCCCGGGCCGTCAGGCACGTTGGCCATCGAAGCTTCGGGCTTCTTGTATGCCTCAAGCGCGGGGTCACCGGGCGGAAGCGACTTGATGCGCTGCAGCTCGGCTTGCTGCGAGGCCATCGCCGCGGTGTCGTTGTCGGCTGCCGTCAGATCGGAGCCAAGCCGACCGGTCATTCCAGAGCCGCTACCGCCCAGGTCGGGCAGATCGCCCCCGGCAGCCGCCGGCTCGGCGGCGACATCCGCCTCGTGGGGGAGCTTTTGCTGCTCCTTGTCCTGGAGGTCGTCGCGGTTCAGCTTGGAGACGTCGAACATGGCTGATCTCGCAGGCCTTTGGCTCCCCGCCGCGATGTCAGCCCGAGACGGGGTCGCGAAAGGAGCCTGATGCAGGCATCCATGCTCGGTTTTATGAGGCGGTCTCGATCGTTGCAAGCGCTGAGGCAGCCGCCTGGGGGGGGCGTGGGGTGACGAGGCCACACCCCGCCGACCGCGAGCCGATCGATTTCGCCGGGTTGGACGCAGACGGCGCTCGGCCGGCGCTCCCTCGCGAGAGCCAGGCGCTTCGCCAGGCGCTATTCAATGACTTGAGATCAGGGCGCTTTCAGCAGATCCCGGATCTGGTCTTTGCTGTAGAGCGCGTCATCGTCGGCCCGCGGCCTGAGCGAAGTCGCCTCGAGCATGCGCACCACGGCCAGCGTCGCCTCGCGGATCTGCGAACCCAGTTCGTCGCAAAGCGAGTTGAAAAACTTGATCGCGAAGGGTCGACCGGCCGCGAGCAGCTCGCGCATCTGCTCGCTGCGAAAGCGGAGGGTCGCGGTGCCCTCCAGGGCGACACATTTCATGTGGTAGGGCGAGCCAGAGAGCATGGCGTCGAGGCCGGTGACCTGACCCACGCCGATGGTGCGGACCTCGTGGAAGATGCCAGGGCCGGTGCGGGTGCGCAGCTCAAGCGTGCCCTGGATGACACAGTAGACGTAGCGCCCCTCTTCGCCGCTCTCGAAGACGACCGTGCCGCCCGGGCAGCGGGCGAGCTCGGCGAGCTCGGCGAGGCTGGCGCGCTCGCGCTCGGTCAGCTGCTCGAAGAGCGGAAGATCCGCCATCAGCTTGACGATATCGCGAGCCGGGCGCTGGAGGCGCTCCATGCGGTCTACGAACGGCATGCCTGCGTCGCCGCCCGGATCGGTCGCGCCATCAACCGCCCCACGGCCCGGGCTGGTCTTGCCATCCGTCGGCCGCGTGTGAACACGTTTGTTTTTCTTGTCGCCGAAGATCATCGCGGCCTCCGTTCGCGCGGCCAGCCCGGGCAGACGCTGTCCCGCCCGCGGCGGGGGCCGGGGCTACGCACCGTCGTGCAGGTGCTCAACAGGACCCGGATATGTCACGAAGAGAACACAGCCGCGATCGGTACGCGGGGCCTGCACGGTGCCGGGCGCCACCCAGACGTAGGCACCGCGGCCGAGCGCTCGCTCGTCGAGGATGAGCTCGCCGTCGACGACGTAGACGTCTTCGCCAGCGTGAACATGATGACGCGGGTAGGTGGTGCCGGGACACATGTGCACCAGCACAGCGCCAGCACGGGTCTCGTGGTCAAAGCGCAGCGATTTGAACGACACGCCGCGCGTCTCGGCGCACATCCACGGCAGGTCGCTCGCATCGAGGAAGTGGCTGTTATTCTCGCTCATTGCGTCCCCATCGCCCGTGACGGGCCCGGCTGTCCATGCGCAGCGCCTGATGTGATCACGGCAGGTTCAGGAGAACGAGGAGCCGCATCCACAGGTCCGCTGTGCGTTGGGATTCTCGAAGTGGAAGCCCGAGAAGTCCAGGCTGTCGACGAAGTCTACGACGGTTCCGTCGAGGTATTGCAGGCTCAAGGGGTCGACGAAGACCTTCAGGCCGTGCTGGACAGCGATCTCGTCGCCCTCCTGCTCGGACTCCTCAAAGTCGAGGTCGTAGGTAAAACCGGAACATCCGCCGCCCACAACCATCACGCGGATGCCGTGATCATCGAACGACTGCTTCTGGGCCATCTCGACGATCTTGGTGACCGCCTCCGGGGTGAACTGAACCATTGCCTTGCTCCTCTGCCGGTCGACCGCTCGGACGAGCGCGGGCCGATGTGTTGCTGCGCCTGGAGCGCCTTGAGGGCACCCGTCGTGGCCGCCTATCGTGGCCGCCTGTCGTGGCCACCTGTCGTGGCCGCCTGTCGTGGCTACGTGCGCCGCATTTGCGGCCCGGTGGTGCGGCCGCGTGCGACTCCAATCAGTCTATCTGGCTCCCCTGCACTGTCAACGTGAACCGCCTCCGGAGCCCTCCGGAGGAATGGCAGATTTCGTTTTCATCAAGCGAACTTCGACACCACCGGCGACGCGTGTCACCCGGGCGGTCGGCACGTCGGCCGTGGCGGCT
>CALGHC010000060.1 GCA_937915965.1 uncultured Myxococcales bacterium | reverse complement strand
GGGGCTGTACGAGGCCGATAGCAAGATCGCGTATATCTCGCTGGTCGAGGCGGGCCGCTACTTCAACCTGCCCGGCACCGCGAACGTTCTTGAGCTGCGGCTCGAGCACCCCGAGGAACCCGACGCCGTGCTTGCCCAGGTGCGCAGCAGCCTCGCCGTCGCCGGCGCGCCCGACAACGTAGAGGTGCTCGATTGGCGCGCCCTGAATCGGTCCTTGTTCTCCGCGCTGGCCTTCGAGCGGCTCGTGATCTTCTTGGTGCTCGCCTTGATCATTCTTGTCGCTTCCTTCTCGATTGTCAGCGCCCTGACGATGGTGATTCTGCAGAAACGCAACGGGATCGCCATGCTGCGTGCGATGGGCGCGAGCGGTGCGGCGGTCCGCTCGGCCTTTGTCCAGATGGGCGCGGCGATCGGCCTCATCGGCACCACCGCCGGACTCATTCTTGGCTTGGGAACCTGCGGTCTGATCGACGTGCTGGGCATCAAACTGCCTGATGCGTATTACGTTCGCACGTTGCCGGTGGCGGTCTCCACCACCGAGGTTGCGGCGGTCGTTCTCAGCGCGTTGGGCATCTCCCTTGTCGCCACCGTTTTTCCTGCTAGAAACGCGTCCCGTCTCTCGCCCCTGGAGGGTTTGCGCTATGAGTGAACAGTCCGCCGAGACGGCCGCCGCCGCGCCGCCGCCGCTTTTGTTGCGCGCCCAAGGCGTGCACAAGTGGTTTGATCTCGACAATCGTCGCATCGAAGTGCTGCGGGGCGTCGATCTGGAGGTCCGCGCGGGCGAGATGGTGGCGGTCGTCGGCCGGTCGGGATCGGGAAAGTCGACCCTCTTGCACGTTCTAGGAGCCCTGGACCGTCCCTCTGTCGGCAGTGTCGTGTATCATGGCCGGCCGTTGGAGGATCTGGCGGACGCCGAACTGGCCGCTTTTCGCAATCGATCCATCGGGTTCGTCTTCCAATTCCACCACCTGCTGCCCGAGCTCACTGCCTTCGAGAATGTCCTGATGCCCGCGCTCATCGCCCGCCAGTCCCGCGACGAAGTGCACGACCGCGTCGCGTTCCTGCTCGACCGCGTCGGGTTGGGACACCGCGTGCGCCACCATCCCGGCGAGCTCTCCGGTGGTGAGCAGCAGCGCGTCGCCTTGGCGCGGGCCCTCGTCATGCAGCCGGAAGTTGTGCTCGCCGACGAGCCCACCGGCAACCTCGATGGGCGTACGGCGGAAGAGGTGCACGCTCTGATGGAGGAGCTCAACGCCGAGACCGCGACCACCTTTGTGATCGTCAGCCACAATCGCGAGCTGGCGGCGCGCATGGGCCGCACCCTCGTGATGGTGGACGGCCTGATCTCGGACGTTCTGGAGGCCGCGTGAGCCATCGCCCGCCTCCAAGGTTCCGGCTTGCGCTCCGCGCCGGCGTCATCCTCTCGCTCGGTCTGTGCGCGTCGGCTCTGTGGAGCGTGCCGGCGCTTGCCCAGACGGGTGGCGGCCTGCTGAGTGGCGCCCTCACGGGACGCTCAAGCGGCTTGACCCTGCGCCAGGACGAACCCGATGAGGTCGACGCCGCGCCAGCCCGCGCGCCGTTGGTGACCGCCATCGAGTTTGGCGGCATCGAGCGGGTGGACGACAAGGCGGTTCGCAACCAGATTCGGCTGGCCAAGGGCGAACGGCTCGATCCGGCCGTGGTCGCCGCCGATGTGCAGCGCCTCTTCAAGATGGGCCTCTTCGATGATGTTCGGGTCGGAATCAAGCCATCCGATGACGGCGGCGTGATCGTGCGTTACGAATTGCTCGAGCGACCCAGCGTATCGAAGGTGCGCCTTGAGGGCGCCGAGCAGGTGAGCGACGAGGAGATCCTCAAGGTCATCGACGTGCGCGTCAACGACCTCTACTCTGCCGCGGATGCGACGAGAAACGCGAGCAAGATCAAAGACCTGTACATCGAGGAGGGCTACTTCCTCGCTACCGTTCAGTCGCACGTCGAGGTGAAGGCGAGCAATCAGGTTGAGCTCGTATTCCGGGTCACCGAACGCGCCGAGATCAAGGTGCGCAGCATCGAGATCCTGGGCAACGACGGCGTCTCCGACGCCGACATCAAGGGCGTGCTGCGCACCCGCGAGGGCAACGTCCTGTCGTTCATGGGCAAGGACGGCAACTTCAAGCGCGAGCAGCTCGACTACGACGTCCAGGTCATCCAGTACCTTTATCTGACCCGCGGCTACATTCAGGCCAAGGTCGACGACCCCGAGGTCAGCCTCTCACCGGACATGCGCTACGTGCGCGTCACCGTTCGCGTGCACGAAGGCCCCCAGTTTTCCGTCGGAGCGGTGCGCATCGACGGCGACTCGGTGGTCCCCGTCGAGGACCTGCGCAAGAAGCTCAAACTGAAGCCCGACGAGACCTTCAACTACGCCAACGTCCAGGCGGATGTGCAAGCCTTGGCCAGCGCCCAGAAGGAGTTCGGCTACGCCTTCGCGACCGTCTCGAACGAGAGCGTCCCGGCGGCAGGCGAGCGGATTGTCGACTGGGTCTACCACATCCAAAAGGGCAAGAAGGTCTACTTCGGCACCATCGAGATGCAGGGCGCAGCGACCACCCGCGACAAGGTCATCCGCCGCGAGCTGCTGATCATCGAGGGCGAGCTCTACAAGCAAAGCACGCTCGACGGCAGCGTCGCACGGGTGCGCAGACTGGGCTTCTTCGAGAGCGTCGAGATCAAGACCCGGCCGACCCCCAATCCGCAGGTCGTCAACGTCGTGGTTGAGGTCAAGGAGCGCACCACCGGCACGTTCCAGGTGGGCGCTGGTTTCTCCTCGGTCGACAACTTCATCACCACCGCGCAGATCTCCAAGGACAACTTCCTGGGCCGCGGTCAGCGGATCTCGCTGCAGGCTTCGCTGTCGGCGATCCGAACGATGTTTCAGGCATCGTTCTACGAGCCCTACTTCCTCGACACCAACGTGACGTTCGCCACCGAGCTGTACAGCTACGAGACCCTGTATACCGACTTCGCCCGCTCCTCGACCGGCGGCTCATTGTCATGGGGATATCGCTTCCTCAACGACCTGATGCACATCGACTTCACCTACAACCTGGAGCATGTCGCCACTGAGATCGGCGGCCTCACCGGTCGGCGCGATGTGCCCATCGCCAGCCTCTTCAACAAGGGACTGACATCTTCGGTACGCGCCACCCTGACTCTCGACAATCGCGATGACCGTTTCATGCCCACGGACGGTTGGTTCGCCTCGCTCACGGGCGAGTGGGCTCGGCCCGAGCTCGGCAGCCAGAACATCTTCAGCCGCTACACGGGTAGGTTGCGACGCTACTTCCCGCTGCCGCTGGAGTCCGTTTTGCGGTTCAACCTCGTCGGCGGCATCGTCACCGCCCCCGAGGGCCAGACCGTACCTCTCTTCGAGCGCTTCTTTATCGGCGGCATCTACACAATCCGTGGCTTCCAGCGAAACACGCTTGGCCCCGCCATTGGCGTGCCAACCAGCGACGATCCGGGCTCGGGGCTCTCGCCGTTCAACATCGGCGGCAGCAAGCAGATCTATCTCAACACCGAGATCGAGATCCCGCTTCTGCAGGCCCCTGTGAACCTGCGCGGACTGCTCTTCTTTGACATTGGCAACGCGTTTGGCGACGAAGAAGCGATCGCGCTGGAGTCGATGCGGATGTCTTTGGGTTGGGGCGTCCGGTGGCTCAGCCCCGTCGGTCCTCTGCGTTTCGAGTGGGGCGTACCCATCGCGCCGAAGAAGGGGGAGGAACCGCTGGTCTTCGCCTTCACGATCGGCAACTCGTTCTAGATCGCGGCAGACTGGCTCGCCGCAGAGAGCAGCCGGCGATGTGGCGGTGCGCTGCCGCCGCCTCGCAAAAACGATCGCGCGAAGCCACGAAGCCACGAAGCCACGAAGCCACGAAGCCACGAAGCTACGAAGCTACGAAGCTACGAAGCCATAACGGAGTTGCACGGTGGATACCGAATCGCACGCCGCCCAAGCCGCTGGCGCCGGCGCCCCGCGGCACCTGCAGCCCGGCGACCCACTGCCAGATCTGATCCTCGTGACCGGGCGGCGCAAGGCAGCCGACTATGCCGGTCGCTATCTGCTGATCCTGGTTGGCGGCGCTGACGTCCTCGTCGATGCACTGGCAGCCATCGGCGGTGCCGCCGGGCGAACCACGGCTGTGACCCTCGTGGCGGTCGCCAGTGACGGGCCCTGGCCCGCTGCCGCCGACGAGTCGGGCGCCGAGGCTGGGGTCGAGCGGGTCGTCGATGTGGATGGTCAAACCGCCCGCCGTCTCGGCGCCGTTGTGGGCGAGGAAGAGGCTCTGCCGCTCGCCGTTCTGGTCGAGCCCGGCGGCCGCGTCGCCGTCAGCATCACTGCCGAATCTCTCGTCGAGGCAGCGCGGCAGGCCCTCGCTGCGATCCCGGCTTCGCGGGCGAGAAAGGCGCCGCAGGGCGCTTGACCGCTGTCGGCTCGCCCAGGCCAGCCGATTCGGGTGTCGCCGGTCCGGGCAGCCCGGTCGCGGTCGCCAGCTTGGCGAGCCAGACCGCATCCAGGATCGGATCGGCGGCGACCAGGCGCAGCTCCCAGGCCCCCACGGTCGGTCGCGGCGGTTCGGCGCGTATGGAGACGCGATAGAGCGCCGGCTGCAAGACGACCATCGCGCCGGTTCGTCGATCAGCCGCCGGCGTGCCGGGCACGGAGCCCGCGGCGGATTCGGCTGCGGCAGGCGGGACCAGATCGGCCGGCCGTGGGGCGGTCGTTGTCGCCTTCCCCGCGGCTGACCCGTTCATCTCAACGACTGGCACCCCAACGACTGGCATCTCAACGACTGGCATCTCAACGACTGGCATGTCAACGACTGGCTGGTCGCCGCTGTGGATCGCACAGCGCAGACCCGGGCCGCCGTCTCCCCCACAGTTCAGGCGCCCGACAAATGGCGCCGTCCGATCTCTGAGATCCAGGATGAACGTGTCGACGTCACCGGCTGGAACCAGCGCACCGCTGCGCGTCCAGCCGCCGTCGCCGCTCGCGACCAGGGCCTCGATGCCGCCCGTTCCGTCCGCATCCGCGCCCGTGGCCGATTCGGCCTCGAAGTCGGGGCGCTCGTCGATCTGCACCTGCAGCCGGTAGACCCCGCTCCGGTCGAAGGCGCCATCGAGCGCTTGGACGACCAGATGCACCCAGCGACTCCGCAGGCGCCAACCGGGGAGACGAATGGCCTCGCCAGGCGCCTGGGATTCAAGCGCGACGACCTCCTCGCCGGCCAGCACCAGACGCAGGCGCAACTTCAGACCCTCGGGCGGCTCCAGCGTGACCGCGACCACAGCGCCGACGCGGCCATCGACCTCGTACCAGTCGGCATCGCCCGGGCCATCGATCAGGCCCGTAATCAAACCGCCCGCAGCGATCCCGAAGGCGCGCGCTGGCTCGTCGTTGGGTTCGCGCTCGATCGGCACACGCTTGGGGCACGCCTGTGGGTCCGGGCATTCCCCCGGCACGTAGGTTCGAACCTGCACCGCATACGGGCTGTCCGGAGCCGCACCAGAACGCGCCCGCAGCGTCAGCAGCGGGTGGTCGCCGACTCGCCGTACGTCGATGTTGGGGATGACGATCGCGTCGCCTCGCGCTGGTCTGCGGCTCAGCAGCACCGAGCCGTCTGTGCCAGTCAGCGTCGCCACAACCTCGACATCGGGCACACCTGCGATGCTCAACATCAGCGCTTCGCCCGGCGGCGCCGCCTTCAGGTCGAGGCGCAGGACGTCGCTGTCGTCCGCCGGCGCGAAGGTGCCCTGGAAGCTGTCTCCGAACGGTACCAGCACCGTGTGCGGGCCGACGACGTTGTTGGGCTCGCTCTCCTCGTCCAGCTGCTGCGGCCGTGTGCTGACCGCCAGCCTGTACGAGCCGCCGACGCCCTCACGGTCCGCGCCCTTCCTTACCTGGCACGAGACGCGCAGCCAGATCGGCGTGGCCGTGCGGCGCACCGATGGAAGCGCAGGCCTCCCTCCTCGGTGAAGGCGGGCTTGTGCCCACGCTGGCTTCTCCGGGTCGTCGAAGGCCTCGAGCACCGCGCAAGCCGGGGCGTCGCGCAGCTCGACGAGCGAGACGAGCCCCGATTCGTCGCTCGCGTCGAGGCGGTACCAGTCTTGATCGATCACCGCATGCCGGCCTCGCCGCCGCGAGTCGCTGCGGTCGTCGCTGGCGGCCTGGCTTGCGGCCTCATCCCGGGCGGACAGGTCAGCGCTCACGACGACGTTGTCGGGCAGGGGGGCGGCAAGATCAGCGCGATCGTCGGGCTCGGCCCCGACCCGCGATTCCGCCCGTTCCAGAATGCCACCGCGAGCGCTCGACAACGGCTCTGGCTCGCTCTGGCCGACATCCGTGTAGAGGGACGCACGCGGCAACGGCCGATCGGCGTCGCGCCGGCAGCCCACGGCGGCGATCAGGCACAGCGCAATCTGGGCCGCCTGGCGCGTCATCACGGCGACTCCCATGGACACGCTGTTCGCCCCCGCCCTCGCGCCGCGTTGCGACCGCTAGTCGGCGTTGACCCGGCGCGCGACCTCACCGGTGATGTCGATCGCCGCGGTGGCGTAGATCGCTACCTGGCGGCTGAGCACGAGATCGTAGCCCTGCGCTTTGGCGACCGCGTCGATGTGCTTGCGGATGCTCTGTTCGACCGGCTTGAGAAGGTCGCCCTCCTGCTTGGCCAGGTCCTCGACCATGCTTCGCTGCGTCTTTTGAAAGTCCACGACCTTCTGCTGGAACTCCTGCGCCGATTTCTGGAACGCGGTGGCTTTTGCCTTGAGGGCGTCTGGGATCTTGTCGAGCCCGCCTGCGGCGGCGATCTCTTTTTCGATCTCCATGCGAGCCCGCACGAGGTCCTTTTCCTTTGCCTGCAGCCCCTTGTCGATCTTCTCAAGCTCCCGGCGCTTGTTCTTGCGGACCCTTTCGAACTTTGCCTGGGCGGCCTTGCCGACTCGGGTCGAGGTGAGAATCTCCTGAAGGTCGACGACGGCGATCTTCAGGGACTCGCCCTTGGCGAACGCGGCACCACTCGCCATGACGGCGACGAGCGTGGCGCTCATGGCGAGCGAGCGAAGGCGACTGTAGCGCGGGAACTTCATGGCGGGCTTCCTCTCTGGGCGTGCTCTGCCTCATTGCGAGGCGCGGAATCGGCGCGTTATCCCCCTTCGCAGGAGGACGGTCAAGGCGAACCCAGGGCGGACCCGGGCGCGGATGGCGGCGGGCGCACCCGTCGCCGCCGCCACAAAGGTCCCGACGCCATCAACCAAGCATCAGGGGGCCGCATTCCCGGCCGGGTCGCGCCGCCCCTCGCTCGCCGTGCCGCCGCTCCTCGCTCGACCTGCATCAGTGGACGATCCCTTCGCCGGTTGACACCACTCCCTCGAGGAAGTCCGCATAGCGTCGCGCCGCGCTCTCGTTCTGGAACACCGCGAAGTGGTCGTTGTTGGGGTATTGCGCCAACACCGCGGTCCACGTCTGGTCGCCGTCGCTGCGGTTGTTGTGCACGGGCGTCTTCCACACTGGCAGTTCAAGCAGCGCCATCCCGTCGCTGTAGTGGGCCGCTGGTTCCACCACCCCCAGCCGCATCGACGCGGCCAGCGTCTCAGCCGTCGCCGACGGTGTTTGTTCGTCGTGCAGGCCCTCGGTCATCAGCACATGGGGCGGTCGCGTACCCGCGTCACGTCGGAAGAAGCGACCGCCGTAGGCCAGCGGGTCGGTCGTGTCGACGAGCATCTGCACGAGCGAGATCGCCGGGTGGAACTCGGAGAGCTCGAACTCGTCGAGAGATAGGATCCCGGTGACGATCCCCGAGATGTCTCCCTGGTCCTTGCGCAGCATGATCGTCAAAGAGAGACCGCCGCCGCCCCCCGACAGCACGTAGGCCTTCAACGACGGCTCGACGGCTCCCACAAGTACGCCGCTGATGCCGCCCTGGCTGTGGCCCATGAAGGTCATGCGGTGTTCGTGCATCTGCACTTGCACGCTGGCGGGCGCCAACGACGCCGGCACGTCGATCATGCCGTCAGCGACCATCCCGGCAAGGAAGAGCGTGTCGAGCGCACTTTGGCGGAAGACCGAGCGCCCGGAGTCCGGATTGAGGAAGTTAAAGGTCTTCAACTCGAGCTCGCCGTCGGGCATCGGCGGGTC
>CALGHC010000059.1 GCA_937915965.1 uncultured Myxococcales bacterium | reverse complement strand
TGGCGGCCTGGCGCGCCCAGCAGCAGCGCGCCAACGAGGAGGCGCTCAAGCGAGCGGAGCGCGCGACCAAGGCCGCCAGCGCAGCGGAGGTGCGCTCATGAGCTCTTCCGACGCCCTGCTCATCGAGCTTGGCTGCGAGGAGATCCCGGCGGGCGTCGTCCCGGTCGCCGCGGAAGCCCTGGGTGAGCGCCTCATCGCAGCGCTCGACGAAGCCGGCTTGAGCCACGGCGAGGTGCGCTGCTACGGCACGCCTCGACGTATCGCGGTGCACGTCGAGTCTGTTCAGACCCGCCAACAAGATCGCACCGACGAAGTCGTTGGACCTTCGGCCAAGGTCGCTTTTGACGCGGACGGTCAGCCGACCCGAGCCGCGCAGGGCTTTGCCCGTGGCCAGGGCGTCGATCCCGCCGTGCTCTACACGGTCGACACCCCCAAAGGCCCCTACGCGGCGCTGAAGAGAGACATCGTTGGTCGCGAGACTGCGGCGCTTCTGGTCGAGCTGCTGCCCGCGCTCTTGCGCGGTCTGCCCTTCCCCAAGCGGATGCGTTGGGGCCGCGAGACCGAGGCCTACATCCGACCCGTTCATTGGCTGGTCGCCCTCCTCGGCGACAGCGCTCTTGATTTCGAGTTCGCCGGCGTGCGCTCCGGCCGCCTCTCCCAAGGCCACCGATTCCTCGGCGCCCCGGTCGAGGTCGCTTCGGCCGATCGTGGCGCCTGGATGACGGCGCTGCGGGGTGTTCGCGTCATGGTCGATCCACGCGAGCGCCGCGACGCGATCCTCGCTGGTGCCCGTGAGCTCGCCGCAGGCATCGGCGCAGAGCTGGTGGAAGATGACGAGACGCTGGACGAGGTGACCTACCTGGTCGAGTGGCCTTTTCCTCTGCTCGGCAGCTTCGACCCCGCCTTCCTCGCGATCCCTGACGCCGTGATCTTCACGACCCTGCGCGAGAACCAACGGCTGTTCACGATTCGCGACGCCCAGGGGCGCCTGACAAACCGCTTCGTCGCGGTCGCAAATACCCTGCGCGAAGAGGCCCGCCAGGCGATCGCCGTCGGCAACGCCCGGGTCGTGTCGGCACGTCTGGCCGACGCACGCTTCTTCTATCTCGAAGACACCAAGGCGCCGCTCGTCGGATTTGTCGATCGTCTCGCTGGTCAAGTGTGGCTCGACGGCATGGGCACGGTCCGCGACCGGGTCGACCGCATCGTCGCCCTCGCTGGCCGAATCGCCGCGCGCCACTGCCCCGAACGGGCCGCTGAGGTGGCCCGCGCTGCTCTGTTGTGCAAGGCCGACCTCTCCACCCGCATGGTCTTCGAGTTCCCGGAGCTGCAAGGCATCATCGGCGAGGACTACGCCCGCGTTGGCGGCGAGGACGCTGTTGTTGCCCAGGCGATCCGCGAGCACTACCTGCCGCGCGGTGCGGGCGACGAGCTTCCTGCGTCGGACGCCGGAGCCGTGGTCGCGCTGGCGGACAAGATCGAGGCGATCGTCGCTTGCTTTGCCCTCGGTCTCAAGCCCACCGGCACCCAAGACCAGTACGCGCTGCGCCGGGCAGCCCTGGGCATCGTGCAGATCGGTCTGAGCCGAGCTGGTTGGGGCGTCTCGCTGCGGGCTCTGGTGGCCGACGCCTTGGCCGTCGTCGCCACGGCCCGCCCGGAGATCGACGCCGACGCCCTCGCCGGCGACGTGCTCTCCTTCTTCCGCGGTCGCCTGAGGGCCTGGTTCGCGGGTGACTATCGCGTCGATCTTGTCGAGGCGGTGCTCGCCGCGGATTTCGATCGACTCGCTGACATCCGGCCACGCCTGGACGCGCTGCGGGCGCTCCAGCAGGACGCCGGATTCGAGCCCCTGGCCGCCGCGTTCAAACGAGTCGGCAATCTGGTTCGCAAGGCCGAATTGGACGGCCACGATGGCGCTGTCGACCCAGCCCGCTTTGAGGTAGAGGCAGAGCGCACCTTGTACGCCGAGGCCACCCGCGTTGGAGTCCAGGTGCGCGGCTACCTCGCTGCCGGAGACCCCGCTGGCGCCCTGGCGGCGCTGGTCGTGCTCAAGCCGACCGTCGATGGGTTCTTCGACGACGTGATGGTGATGTGCGATGACGTAGCCGTGCGCAACAATCGCCTGGCCCTGCTGCGCGAGACGGCCGCGCTCTTTGGCCAGCTCGCCGACTTCAGCCGGATTCAGATCGTCCGTGAAGGAGCCACCTCGTGATTCGTCCTCAGCGCGCCATCTCTGCTTTTCGGCGCAGCTTGGCCGTGGCGGTCGTCGTGACCGCCATGGGCTGTGACGCCGAGGTGACGGTTCCGCCCGAGCCCGGCCCCGGCGTCCGTTATCCAGTGGCTTTCGCCGGCACCGGGCGCTACCTCGCCGTGGCGGGGGCGAATTTTGATCGCGCCTACCGCGCGGGCGCCCTCGCTTTGGTCGACACGACCACCGACCGCTGGGTTCGCGGCCCTCGAGTCGACGTGCCGAGCTACGCCGCCGGAATGGCGGTGGGTCCCACCGCGACCTCAGTCACCGATGCCCAGATCTGGGTGACTGCGCGCGACGACGACACGATTACCCGAGTTGACCTCGAACTGAACGACGCGCTTGAGCCCGAGCTGCGATGTGGCCAGGCAGCGGGGAGCAGCGGACCGTGCGACACCGGCCACCTGCTGCACGACGAGAACGGCGAACCGACCATCGGCGACGACCCCATCGCGGTGTGGGTGAGCGACTCGGCCGCACCGCTCCGGACCCTGCACACCGCCTCAACCACGGACGGCCGCGTCTCTGTTTACGCCCTGGTTGATGCGAGCGGCGCCGTGCTGACCACCCCCCGCTATCTCGACCACGTGCTGCTCGGCGCCGGTGTCGACGACCTGATCACTTCGCCGCTCACCGGCCGCAGCTACATCTCCGACCAGTTCGCCAATCGCCTGGTCACCTACGATCTGGCGGCCGTGACCGACAGCGACCCGCCCAGCTGGGAGATGGTCCTCGGCGCATCCATCGTTCTGCCTGCCGCGGGTGCGGGCACCTACGGGCGGGGAATGGCGCTGTCGGGCGATGCAGGTCGCCTCTATGTCGCCTGGCGCAACCCCAACGCCCTGCTGATCGTTGATATCGCGCCGACACTGAGCGGCACACCGCACGATGTGTTGGTCGACGTGATCGGCCTGGGCGGGCAGCCAGCGCGAGTCGCCGTGGCGCCCAGCCGCGTGGACGGTGGCGAGCTGGTCTACGTGAGCTGCTATGGCAGCGACGATATCTGGGTGGTCGACCCCGAGCTGCGGGCAGTCGCCGGCGTCATCGACCTCGGTCAGGCCCCCTACGGGCTCGCCGTGGTCGACGATCCCGTGGTCGGTCTAAAGCTCTACGCTGGCCTCTTCAATCGCCACAAAGTCGCCGTCATTCCGCTTGAGCCGGGGGCCGATGGTCGGCACACCGTGACCGCAGAAGTCGAATAGGCGGAGTTGGCGCGCGACCGCGCCGCTGCTGCCGTCGGCTCGACCCCGTTGAGGACAGAGGCCCGTGAAGACACCCCCGACCGCTTTCGAACTCCCTGCACCTCGGCGGCCGCACGCCTCGCTGCGCTTCGTTGCATTGCGGCGCTCTGCCCGCTCGTTGGTCTTCGCGGCCTCGCTGGTCATCGCCTGTGTGGCGTGTACGGAAGCGGCGCTGACACCCCCCGATGGCGTCGCCAATCCCCGCGATCTCGCCGTGCTGTGCATGCCAGATGGTGTGCCGCACCCGCTCGCGGACTGTTTCAGTGACGCGAGCATGCGCGCGTTTGTCACCGGCGGGAGTCGCGGTTCGGTGTCGATCGGCCTGCCTTCGCGCCTGACCTGGCTCGACACCGACACCTCGATCCCGGGCTATACGCCGAAGATGGTCGGCGCCTTGCCGCACGACATTACCTGGGACCCCAATGACCCGATGTCTGTCTTTCTGGCGTTGCCGGTCGCTCGCCGGGTCGCCCGCATGGATGTGGTTACCCTCGAATTGACCGTGGTCGATCTCGACTTTGCGCCCGCCGGCCTCGCCGTGGTCGCGGGGCCGACCGCTCGCTTGTACGTCGCCGATCCCCTGGGTGGTCGAATCTGGCACATCGACACCGCCGATTTCGGTGCGGGGGCGCCGCCCGTCAAAGTCGACGTCGGCGGATCGCCGCGCAGTCTCGTCGCGGTGACGCAGACGGGCCACCTCTACGTCGGTCACCTCAGTCATGGCCACGTCACGGTCGTCGATCCAGACGGGGACGCCATCGTGGCGCGCATCTCGATCGCGCCGGAGTGTTCCGATGGACTCGATAACGACGACGACGGCCAGGTTGATCGCGCCGATCTCGGCTGCGACGATCCTACCGACTCGGTTGAAGGCGACCCGGAGACCGGCGTCATCGTTTGCGCCGATGGCCTCGACAACGACGGCGACGGCTTGACCGACGGGCTCGACGCCGGCTGCGAGGCGACGCCGACGACGGACCTGTGCCGCGACGGCATCGACAACGACGACGACGGTCAGACCGATTTCCCGGCCGACGCTGGATGCGCGGGCTTTGGCAGCCTGGCCGAGTACAGCGAGCTCGGCAGCTGTCACGACGGCCTCGACAACGATGGCGACGGCACCACCGACGACGCCGATTCCGATTGCGTCGCTGGCGGCGACGCCGAGCGCCCGCCCACCGACCCGAGCGTGAATGGCGCCTGCGGCGATGGTCTGGACAACGACGGTGACGGCCAGACTGATTTCCCTGCTGACACCGACTGTGGCAGCACCAACGACGGCGGCGAGCAGCGTCCGATCTGCGACGATGGCCTCGACAACGACGGTGACGGCCAGACAGACCTCGACGATCTGGCTTGTTTCAATCGGTCTTCGCCGGCTGAAGTCGCCGTGGATAGCGCCCCCGCGAGCCACATCACGGCGACATTCGACGGCGCCTGGGTCGTGGTCAGCAACAGCTCGCAGCAGGCGCTCTACGTGATCGACACCAGCGAACCGAAGCTGGTCGTTCCCGAACCCGGCGTCGGCGTCGCGGCAGGCAGTTTTAGCCGCGGCTCAGAGCTGCTGCTGCGCAGCGGCGTGCGTGGTATCGGGCTGCGTCACACACCGCTGGGGCTTGCGCCTGTCCGCTACCAGGGCCGAGAGGCGGTGGCGGTGACCGTGGCCACGGACGGTCTCATGATCTTGCAGTTCACCCGGGCGAACCCCGACGGCGGGGACGACGAGACCACCATTGGGCTCATCGAGGCGAGCGGTAGCCACACCGCCTCCGCCTCCAAGCCGAGTTTGACGGTCGCAGGAACCAAGATCGATCTGGGCGTCGCGGCGCCTTCTCGTTACGCGTCGTTCGGGCCGCTGCTCGTGACTGGAGACAGCGACGCCGACCAGACCTGGTACGGCCTGCAGATGAGTGACGATGTGGACGAACACACCACCGAGATCTGGTCGATCGCCGCTGAAGGCGCCATCCCCGGCTCGCAGCGTCGTGATGGTCGCCTTCTGCGGCCTGACCTGCTCTTCGATCCGCATACGGATTTCTGCGCGCTCGGCGTCGTCGTCGGCGATCTGTTGATTCTCGACCGCGGCACGGGACCTGCCGATTGCCAGGGCCTGCAGGGGG
>CALGHC010000058.1 GCA_937915965.1 uncultured Myxococcales bacterium | reverse complement strand
TCACCGCACTTGGGGTTCTTGCAGCTCAGGCGGCACTTGTCGGGCGCGTCGGCGTTCTGGCCGCCGTTGTCGCACTCCTCGACGCCGACCTGCACGTAGCCGTCGCCGCAGGTCGCCGGCTTGCAGCCGATGCAGGTGTCGTCGTTGGCGCCGTTGCCATCATCGCACTGCTCGACGCCAGCCTGGACCTGTCCGTCGCCGCACTTCGCCGTGAAGCAGCCGATGCATGCGTCGGTCGCGTCGCCGTTGCCGTCGTCGCATTGTTCGACGCCGGCTTGGATCTTGCCGTCACCGCAGGTCGCGGTCTTGCAGGCGACACAGGCGTCGGTCGTGACCTCATTGCCGTCGTCGCATTGCTCGTCGCCATCCGTGATGCTGTCGCCGCAAGCGGGCAAGGTGCAGTTCGTCCGGCACTGATCGGCCTGGTTGGCGTTCTTGGCCCCCGTGTCGCACTCCTCGGTGCCCTCGACGAAGCCGTCGCCGCAGGCGATGACCATCTGCAGTTTGCGCCACACGCCGCTGGTTCGCGCGTAGAACGCCCCTTCTTCGACCAGGTAGACGAGCTGGCCGTTCTCGCCGAGCTTCTCCATCTCGGCCTTGCTGTTGGCGTAGCGGACCAGCAGCGCCGGCGCGCCGTCCTGGCAGGTCTTGCCACCGTCGCTACCGATGTCGAGGGCACACGCCGGGGCGGCCGCCTTGCCGATGCCGATACCGCCGAGGAATGTGTTGGACTCGGTGAAGAGGTTGGTGGACGCGACCTTGGCGCTGCCCTTGAGGTCGTCGAGCTTGGCCAGGCCCTTGAGATCGTCGAGCTTGGCATAGCCGCTGAGGTCCGGCGCGGCGTCGAGGGCCGCCTGCAGCTCGGCGTCGAGATGAGACTTGTGCACGCAGCCAGTGCAGTGGATGTCGGCGGCCACCTCGGCCCGCCACGCGTAGGGCACCGGCTCGAGGTGACTGCGCGGCAGCTCGGGCTCCCCGGCCACCGAGACGCCCAGCCACTGGGCCGCGCCGTTGACGAAGAGCACAGGGTCGACCGGCTTCTTTTTGCTGCCAAAGACAACCGAGAACAGGCCCGCCTGGACCGCGACGCCGGTGTGGATCTCTTCGTAGAGGGGCACCTCTGCGTCGGCGGTCGCATAAGCGGCGAGGACCATCACGTAGCTGCCGTCGGCGACGGGACCACCGCCGGGGGTCGACAACCGCCCTTCGATCACCGCCGCACCAGGCTGTGCGGCCATGGCCGTGCCCGCGAGCGAGCAGATGAGGCCAAGCGTGAGGACGGCAAAACCAGCAGAGCGAAACATCGAGACCTCCGGAACGACGCACGGACCGACAGATGCGCGCAGCCCAACATCCTGCGGTCTACCGGTCAGGAACGCAATGAGCGAGCGCGCTTGCCACCGCCGAGGCGAGCGGGCCAGCGCAGCTACGGCGCCGCCTCGATTGCCTCGACGGGGAACCGCCGATACGCTCGCGGCGGCCGCCAGCTATCTGCGCGGCGGCGCGCGGGCCGACAACCCGCCACTGCATGAGCGCTCGTACGTCTCAAGCCGAAACATTCCCTGTCTCAAGCCGAAACACCACCAAGGGAAACCCAACCCGGGGACCCAACCCAGGAGCAACGACGATGATGACACGCAAGTTTTCTGCCCTCGCCCTCGCCCTCGCGCTCACCTTTGGCGCCACCACCAGCGGTTGTTTTGGCAAGTTCGCTTTGACGCGCAAGGTCTACAACTGGAACGACACGATCAGCAACAAGTTCGTGAAGACCTTGGTGTTCTGGGGCCTCAACATCGTCCCCGTCTACGAGCTCGCCGGCGCCGGCGACTACTTCATCTTCAACGTAATTGAGTTCTGGACGGGAACAAACGTGATCGGCGACGCCGCGCGCGCCGATCACAAGGTCCTCGCGGACGGCACCGTCGAGCTGCGGCTCGACAACCGCACGTACCACCTGGTCCCGCGGGGCGAGCACAGCTTCGATGTGGTGATTGATGGCGAGCGCTTCGGCAGCGCCGACATCGTCGGCGAGAACGACCTGACGTTCACGACGGCCCGCGACGGCCGGGTAGTGCGCATGCACGCCAGCGACGATCAGCTGTCGGCCAGGTAACAGCCGGTAGCATGCGGCAGCGCCAGGAAGCGCCAGGCAGCGCACGGCAGGACCAGTCGGCGCCAGGCAACGCACGGCAGGACCAGTCGGCGCCAGGCAGCGCACGGCAAGACCGGTCGGCGCCAGGCGGCACCCTGCAGCGCCTGCAGGCCAGACAGCCAAAGCACCTCACCGCCAGCGGTGATCCCAGACATAAGCCTTGGGGTCGCCGCTGGCGTTCTGGCACAGCGCGATCAGCGTGTGGTAGCTGACCTCGACACAATTCGCCGACGGCCAGCCGCGGTACTCGGCGTCGTTGCCGTCGACCAGCGCTTTCCAATTCGAGCCCGCGCCGGTCGTCTCGCCGGTGTGGATGTAGCCCAGCCCGCCCCCGCCGCAGCTCGTCGTCTCGTACGGGGTCTTCTTCGGGTCCCACGAGAACGCGCGCGTCGGCTGACCGGTGACGGCGTAATCGTAGCCCTGGCCGGCCGCCCAGGTCATCGCCGGCCCGATGTTTCCGTCCGCGGGCAACCCGCGCCGGGTCATGCTTGAGACCGTACCCATGTGGAATCCATCGGCCTCATTGCACGCCGAGTAGACCTCTGGGTAGTCGTTGTTGCCCGTGATGTTGTCCATGGCACACAACCACAGGTCCTCCTCGATCTTCTTCGTGAAGGCCATGCCCGGCGCGCAACCGACGACCACCTTGGAGCTGCAGGTGCCAGCCTTGCAGATCTTGCCGACGCCGCAGTCGGTTCCATCGACGACCACGTCGTGCTTGCAGCCTGCCTCGCTGTCACAGTGGTCCTTGGTGCACGGATCATCGTCGACGCAGCCGACAGGAGTGCTGTTGCACTGCCCGGCCGCGCAGACCTCGTCGGTTGTGCACGCGTCACCGTCTGGGCAGGCGGCGGTGTTGTGGACAAACGCGCAGCCGGTCTTTGCCTCACAGCCGTCGTCGGTGCAGACGTCGCCGTCCACGCACGGCACCGGCGCGGTGACGCACTCGCCGGCCGCGCACAGCTCCTCTTGGGTGCAAGCGTCGCCGTCCGGGCAGGCCGCGGCGTTGTCGGCGAAGACGCAGCCCAGGGCCTTGTCGCAGCTGTCGTCGGTGCAGACATTGTCGTCCTCGCAGATCATTGGCTTGCCCTCGCAGTCGCCGTCCTTGCAGGTGTCGCTGTCGGTACAGGCGTTGCCATCGCTGCATGGCTCGCTGTTGGCGACCTTTGTGCAACCTGACTTTGGTTCGCAGCCATCGGTCGTGCACGGGTTGCCGTCGTCGCAGCCCAGCGCCTCGCCGACCTTGCAGGTTCCCAACGAACAGGCGTCTCCCGCCGTGCACAAGCTCCCGTCTGCATCGCAAGACGCGCCCGCCGTCGCCTTGGCGTCGAAGAGACAGGCCCCGGTGGCGGCGACGCAGACGTCGACCGTGCACGAGTTGCCGTCTTCGCAGATCGTCGCGCTGCCGGCGGTGCAGACGCTCGCCAGGCAGGTGTCGCCCGCGGTGCAGCCGTCCTGGTCGGCGTCGCAGGGGGCGGAGTTGGCGACGTGGCTGCAGCCATCCTTGGAGTGGCAGCTGTCATCGGTGCACGGGTTGCCATCGCTGCAGTCCAGAGACGCGCCGGCTGCGCACACCCCGCCCTTGCACGCGTCGGCGGTGGTGCAGACCGAAGCGTCGGCGTTGCAGGGCGTCGCCTCCTGCGGCAAGCCGTCGTGAACGCAGGCGCCGCTGGCGACGAGGCAGCTATCGATGGTGCAAAACAAGCCGTCGTCGCAGCTCTTCTCTGCCCCCGACGAGCACGCTCCGGCGACGCAGCTGTCGGACACGGTGCAGGCGTCGCCATCGTCGCAGGGTGCCTCGTGGGCGCTGTGCGAGCAGCCGCCGTCGGCGTCGCAGGTGTCCCATGTGCACGGGTTGACGTCATCGCAGGTGACCACCTTGCCCTTGCAACCGCCAGAGGCGCATGCGTCCTCGGCGGTGCACGCCGAGCCGTCGCTACACGGCAGGCCATCCTGGGCGTCGCTCCACGTACACTTGCCGTCGACCAGGCTGCAGTCGCCAACGACGCAGTCCTTGCCCGAATCGCAGATCTTGGCCGTGCCTTTGACGCAGCCGCCGCCGAAGCAGACGTCACCGACCGTACAGGGGTTGTCGTCATCGCAAGCCTTGCCGGCGAGATCGGTGTGGGTGCAACCCTGGGCCAGGTCGCAGACATCATCGGTGCACGGTTTCTGATCGTCGCAGTCGAGCGCCGGTCCCGGCTTGCACAGACCCGCCTGGCAGGTGTCGGCCTCGGTGCAGACGCTGCCGTCGGCGTCGCACGACACACCGCTGAGCGGATCGTGCAAGCAGCCGTCGGCGCCCTGCCCTGCGGCGCCGGGGACGCACGCGTCGACGGTGCAGCCGTTGGCGTCGTCACAGGTCGCCTCGTCGGTGAGACCGTCGCAGTCGTTGTCGGCGCCGTCGCAAACCTCGGCGTCGAGGTCCGGGCCGACGCACGGCGACAACCCCTCCGCGCCGCAGGTGCGCACCCCAGGGCAGGTCGCGATCAGAGCGCCGTCGCTGTCGAAGTGGGGGATCGCGCAGACGGTCTGCAGCTGCGCAGCGCGGGCGGCGTCGCTGCACGGACACGACCCCGGCGCGCTGCCTCCGTCAACGGGAACGCGCACGCACTGCTTGACCGCCTTGCCTTCGACTGATTGGGCCGCGGCGCATGCATACTCGCCTGGACAACCACCGTCATCGACGCACGCCACGCCGCAGAACGCCCCCGCAGCGCCCTGGTCGACACAAGCGCTGTCGTCAATGCCCAGGCTTTGACAATCAGCCGAGGCCGCACACGGGTCGCAGAGGTGGGGGCCATCGGGCACACACACGCTGATCAGATCGCCGCCCCCAGCTATCTTGGCGCAGCGAAATCCCTCGGCGCAGCCATCGACGCAGACCGTCGCGCACACCTTGCCGGCCGGAAATGGCAGGCACAGCCCGTTGTCGCAGTCGCCGTTGACCGCGCACGCGCATCCCGAGTCGCCCGGGCAGCTGCCGACGCCGGCTGGCGACGTCGTGTCCTCCGCGTCCTCGCTGTCGTCGCCCACATCGCTGCCATCGCCGCCGTCGCCGGCGGAGTCGAACGACTCGGTATCGATAGACTCGGCCGTCTCGACGGCGCCGTCGAAGCCGCCGGTGTCGCCGAAGGCCACGCCGATATCGTCACCATCGACGTCCAGGTCGGCGCTGGGATCGGGGGAGGAGCAGGACGCAGTCATCGTGGCGATGCACAGCCCCAGCATCAAGCGACGGCCCGGCATCAGGCGCCAGCAACTGGTACGGGCGCGGGCACGGGCGCGGGCACGGGCGCGGGCGCGGGCACAGGCGCTGGCACGGGCACCAGCGCGGATACAGATACGGAACGTAGACATGCAGTCTTCCTTGTCGAGCGACGCGATCGTGCCAGCGACGCGATCGGCCAGCGACGCGATCGTGCCAGCGACGCGATCGTGCCAGCGACGCGATCGTGCCA
>CALGHC010000057.1 GCA_937915965.1 uncultured Myxococcales bacterium | reverse complement strand
GTCGTCGCGGTCGTCGCTGTCGTCGCGGTCGTCGTGGTCGCCACGAACATCGCGGTCGCTGCCCTCGCGGTCGTGGCCGCTTTCGCCGTCGATTCCGCGATCCCCGTCAGCCGGGTCGACCTGCACCGCTGTCGCCACTTGCGTGCGCGCATACGCAGATGGGGCGTCGCGGCGCATCGCCTCTTCGACCGGAAGCGGCCGGAGATCGGGTTGAGCGGGCGGCGGCGGCCGTTCGGCTCGCGGACCCTTCATGGGCGGCTCGCCTGCATCGTCGTCATCGACGCCAGCGACGCCTTCCTCGCCGCGGCGGCGGGCGACGGCCTGACCTGCCTCGAGCCGATTGCGCGTCCAGGCGGCCCGGTCGGAGCCGAGGGTCACGCGGCCAATGGCCCGCGCGCGCAGACTCGGGACGTTGACCCCAGCAAGGCTGAGCACGCGCGACGCCAGCGCGCGGCGCACCCGCAGCACGCTCGCCAGCAGAATCGTGGAGGTGATCTGATCGGCCTGGGCGCTCTCCGCGAGGAGAGCAGCCTGCTCATGAATCTCGATCAAGCTCTCGGCGGGCTCGTCCCGACCCTTGAGCTTTGTGAACGCGTCGAGGACCTGGTCGTGATCAACGCCGGCCTCGGCGAGGACCTCGCGCGCCTGGCAGGGCGCCACGAATGCGGCGAGCAGATAGTGAACCGATGCAGTCTGTTGACCGCTAGCCCGCGCCATCTCGTCGGCCTCTGCGACGATGCTGCGGGTCTCAAGCGAGAGTCGGTCCCACATCGATTGGTGCTCTCCCGCGGCGCCCACGGCACCGCGCCGTCCGAACGCGCCCGGAGGGCCGCATACGACCGTCCGCTGCCTCGCCGCCGTCGTCTTTTCCCAGCCGGCTGCGGCGAGGCGGCTCCAACCTGGTGCCGATCAGCGGCCTCGTCCTGCACCCGCCCAGCCGGGAGAGGATTGGGGATACTGCGGCCGAGGACACAGTGTCAATCCACCGACGGGCCCGACGAATCGGCGAACCGGGGGGCGCCAGGGCGCGCCGGGGCGTCGCAAAAAAAAACTTCGGCGGCCCGTGCTGGCGGCCGCCGAAGAAAAGAAAACAGGAGTGAGAGACGAATGATTGGAACCGGGTTGCTCAGCTTGGTCGCCCCCCGGAGGGGGAGGCCTGCCCACTCACTCCCTAACGATGAGCTGCAAGCACCACCAAACGCCGCAACACGGCAATGGGGACACGCCGCGAGCGTGAAGCTCGCGTGTGGGATGGGAGGACGATCTGTGAGGTCGTTCTGAGTAACATAGGGATTCTGCTCACTCCTATTCACGGCAGTACACCGCAAGTCCCATGCCAAGTCCAGGGATTCTCGCCGAGGCACTCGAATCATCAGTGCACGCGGGCCCTTGTGGCGTGACACGGCGGCGCGCGGGTGTGACAAGTGTCACGCTTCCGGCGGAATCGTCTCAGAATGCGACATCTCGGTCTCATCTTGACCCGTCGCGTCTCGGAATCGAACAGGTCAGCGATAAATTGTCAGCTCTCGCTGGCCACCCGCGGCATCGACCGCCACACGACGATCCGCACGGTCGCCGCCTGGGCGACCGTCACGCGGGCGCCTGCGTGCAGCACGGTCTGCTCGCCATCGACGACGAGAAGATCTGGCCGAGGGCCGTTTTGCCAACTCAGCTGATGGTGGCGGCCGTGGTGCATGTGCTCCGTGCGCAGACGACCACGGAGGATCGCCGGAAGCGAGGCCTGGATGGCGATCTGGCCCAACTGCGCGAGCGCCGTGTAGAGGCCGTCGCTGGACACATTGCGCACACCGGGAAACGGCCGAAGTGCGAACATGAAGCCGGGCAGCGGGCTGATGACTCCGGCCGTGACCGCGCTCAAGGGAATGGCCGAGCCATCCGCCTCAAATGGCCCCAGGATAGGTTCGAAGCAGTCACCAGAGACCCGCTGCATCGCCATCCGGGCGAGCACCTCGGCGATCCCGGGCAGACC
Organism: uncultured Myxococcales bacterium; assembly: GCA_937915965.1. Taxonomy (GTDB): domain Bacteria; phylum Myxococcota_A; class UBA9042; order UBA9042; family UBA9042; genus CALGHC01. The sequence continues at coordinate 5,282 of CALGHC010000057.1, read as the reverse complement.
CCGCAGGTGCGCGGCGCGGTAGTCGCGGTGCAGCCTGGCGACGGCGCCGAGGCTGCAGTTGACGCCCACGCGAATCGGCTCGTCATCCACTGAGAGACGCAAGACGGGCATGCGGTGGAGCCGCCGCACGCCGCGTGTCCAGGCGTCGAGGATCCGTTCGGCGATCTGGACCGGTTGACGACTGCCGACGAGCGACTGTGCGACGGTGTTCATGTGACCGGCGGGTAGGACTAGCAGAGGCGGCACCGCGTCGAGGTGACCAGCCCGGTCAAAGCGAGTCAGCAAGTTGGAGATGGTGCCGTCGCCACCGCCGATCACCAGCAGCTCGGCCGGCTCGACGAGAAGGCTGTCGACCAGCCGATCGACGTCGTCGGCGGCGTCCGTGAGCACAAGGCGCAGTCGCGGGGAGCTGCCCGCGAGGGCGTGGGCAAGCTCGGCGGCGTGGCCCTTGCTCGCGGTCGGGTTGATGAGGGCGACGATCATGGGCCACTCGGTTGCGGTTCGCGGCCGCTGTCGGGCGGCGCGGCGCGCGTGCGGCCCGCCAGGCATGTCTTGGGTGCCGCTGCGCCACCTTATCGGCCGGCCCCGACGGGCTTGTCAAACGCCGTTCGGTCGCGCACAAGTCCTGCTGATCGGGGCAAAGCAGGTTGGTTGCGGAGTCGGCCCGACAGGGCGCATGCTTTCGCTCGCCGACGACCAACGGCCCAGGCCGATGGCTGGAAGCGCAGCGACGGGCGGTAACGATGGATTTCGACGACGACGACTTTATCGGCGCCCTCGATGACAGCCTCGATGACGCGGCGACGGCGCTGGAGGCCGGCCGCAGCGAGCTGGTCGCCTGGGCGGCGGCGGCGCTCATGAATCGCCACCCCGATGCTGCACCCTTCCGAGGGGTCAAAGGACTGCTGACCTGCCAGGGCGACCTCGATGTGCACCTCCAGCACCTTCACGGTAGCCTGCGCGACCGGGATGCGGAGCGACTCCGAGAGTACGCGCGCTGGCAGATGCGGGTCCTCGTGGGTCGCGGCATGCAGCCCGAACACGTCGCACGAGGGGTCTCCGTTCTGGCCGAGGCGCTCGGGCGGTTCCTACCGGCCAACCATGGCACGCTGATCGGCTCGCGCTTGAACGACGCCTTCGCGATCAATTTCGCGACCGATAGCGAGCGCGGTCCCAGTAGCGGTACCGGTGGCAGGCCCGGTGGCGGTCCCGATAGCGGCCCCGGTAGCGGGACCGGTGAACGGGCGGCGGTGTCTGTGGACGAGTCGACTGGACGTGAGTCTATCGACGAGGAAAGATCGTGACAGGCCACCGTGCGTCTTCGAAAAGACCAGCAGCGTGCGCCACGACCGTCACGGTGACGGTTGGCGACGTCTCGTAACAGGATTGCTTGGAAAGGGCATTGCGTGTAGGCTCCCGCCCCTCCCGAGTGCGCCCCAGGGTACAGGGTCTCCCACCATGAAGATCAGTTGTCCAGCTTGCAATGCCCACTACCGCGTTCCAGACGAACGCGTACAGGGCAAGAATCGCGTCTTCCGTATCCGCTGCAAGCGCTGCGGTGGCGACATCCGCGTACGTGGCGTTGCCACGGATGGCGATGTCGGTCGGACGACGATGCCTTTCAACCTCGAGGTCCCGTCGACCGCGCCCGCCGCGCCGTCCCGGGTCTGGTTTGCCGGAATCGACGGCAAGCAGGTCGGGCCGCTGACGGAGCAAGAGTTGATCGACCACATCGAGGCGGGTCGCCTCGGAGCGGCCGATCTCGTCTGGCGCAAGGGCTTCGCAGCCTGGACAGCGACACGCGACGTCGAGCCTTTTGGCGAGCTGGTCGGCGAACGCAAGGCCGCGACGCACGACGAACCCGCTGAAAAGAAGCGGCCACGCCGCCGCGCGCAGACGCTTGAGTTGTCTGCGCAGATGATCGAGTTGCTGGTCAAGCTGGACGAGCAGAGCGGCAGCGCGGGCGATGGCGAGCCCCCGCCCGCGACCATCGAGCCGCCAGAGTTGCCGCCGCTGGCAGCACAGGCGGCCGTCGCGGCTGCCAGTGCACCCGCCACTACGACCGAAGCCGACGAGCCGCCGGCGTTCGCGTCGCTCGATGATCTGGATGACGCCGAGGGCGCCGTCGGCGCCGACGAAGCGCCCCCACCGGTACCCTTTGAGGCCGAAGCCGAGGCCGCGATCGCGGGCGACATCCAGGACCTGGACAAGGCCGCCGAGATCAGCAAGACCGAGGTGGCTGCGGTACCAGTGTCGACCGTCGCCGAGCCGGCCAGCGACCGTGAGTTGCCCCCAGCGGTGCCCAAGGCGACCGGCGGTGGCGCGGCCTCTGCCCCGGGCGGCGCCACCGGCACGAGCAAGCTGACCAAGAAGGCCCGCGACAAGGACAAGCGCCGCAGTGGAGCGACCGCCGAAGCGACGCCAGCGCACAGTCCGCGCGAAGAGGCGACCGCTGCCCAGGCTTCCCGCAGCTCCAGCGTCAAGGTTCGCCTGCCCGGTCAGGCAGATAGCGGCGCCAGCAAGGCCGGCGCGGCCACGGTCCAGGAGACGCGCAAGTCTGCGGCGGCCCTGACGACGCGGGGCGCTGCGGCAGGCGGCCCGGCAGCGAGACTCGCCGCAGGCAAGCAAGAAAGGAAGAAGGAGAAAGGCGGTGGCTTCGGCTGGGCGGCGATCGCTGTCGTGCTGATTGGCGTTGTGATCGGAGCCGTTGTGCTGACGCAGCGCAAGGCTGAGCCACGAAGCCAAGGCAACCACGACAAGGAAGGCACCAGCGTAGCAGTCGCACAGGCGGGCGCGGTGACGGCACCGACCAACCTCGGCGAGGCGAGCAGCGCCGCGCCGGCGGCGGTGACCGCCGAGGTCGACGCCGGCGCCACCGAAGGCGATGCGGCGACGGGCGCCAACGTAGCCGCCGACGCCGGCGAGACGGCCGTGGATGACGCGGCAAACGCGAGCGCGGACGCCGGGGCGCCCCCGCCAGATGCCGGAGCGGAGGCGAAATCATCAGAGGAACAGGCTGCGGAGGCCAAAGCGGCCGATGCGAACGCAGCCGAGGCGAAAGCGGCCGAGGCGAAGGCAGCAGAGGAAGAGGCGACAGCGGCAAAAGCTGCTGACAAGCAGCCAACCTCCGCGAGGGCCGACGTACGCAAGCCCGCGCCGCGCGCGGCTCCGACCGGCCGGGCAACCAGCACCGCGACGCCGCGCGTCGCCGCGCAGCCGGCGAGCGGGTCCGGCGGTGGCGATGAGATTGACCGCCTGCTCAACAAGGCCCGACGTGACCGCGCGGCAGCCAAGACAGATGCGGCTGCCGAGAGCAAGGCAGCGGCACAGCAGGCCGCAGCCGCGGACCGCGCCGCAGCAGTCGAACGCAAGGCGGAGGCCGAACAAGAAGCGAGGGCAAGTGCCGCTGCAGCGGCGGCCAGCGACGACGACACGGACGAGATCGACAGGCTTCTGAACAAAGCGAAGGCCGGCCGAGCGGCAAGGGCCGAACCTGAGGGCGCTTCCACTGGCTCGAGCGCCAAACCCGCGAAGCTCACGCAGGCCGAGGTGAACCGCGTCGCCGCCGGCGCCAATTCGGCCGCGCTGCGCTGTTACATGCTGCACGCCGACGCCGACGGCGGCACAGAGACGATCAAGGTGCTGCTCTACGTCAACTCAGACGGCAGCGTGAAGACCGCGCGCGTCGTCGGCCAGTTCTCGTCTTCGCCGGTTGCCGGCTGTGTCGTCGATGCGGTCCGGAAGCTGCGCTTCCCGCAGTCCAGCGGCGCCGCCACCAAGTACACGATCAAGTACTCCGTCGGCGGCTGACCTCCGGGTTCGCTTCTCACTCGGATCACGTCGCGGCTCCCGCCGCGATCGTCGCGGCCAGCCGCTCCCCCAAACCGATCTGAACCGCGCGGGCCGACGCGCCTTGCCGCACCTGACTGGCCGATGGCACGAAAGCGCCAAGGCGTCGGGCACATGGCACTCGGGCCTCGGCCGCTGACGCAATCGGGCGCGGTTGATTCGCTACGCAACCGGTCTCCGGGCGCTTTGCCCCACGCCGCCGCTGTGCTACTCCACGGCCTGCAACACGTCCACGCCGGACCGTGCCACCGCGACAGCAGGGGTTTGCCATGTCATCGACCTTCGTACCGCGCGGGGGGACCATCGAGGTGGTGTGCGGTCCGATGTTCAGCGGCAAGAGTGAAGAGTTGATCCGCCGCTTGCGGCTCTCGATCATCGCCCGGCAGCGCGTCCAGGTCTTCAAGCCGTCCATCGACAATCGCTACGCTGAGACGGAGGTGGTGAGCCACTCCAACGTGCGGATCTCGGCGCACTGCGTGCAGGCGGCGGCGGACATCCGCGAGCGGCTCGACGACCGCACCGATGTCATCGGCGTCGACGAGGCCCAGTTCTTCGACAATGGCCTGGTCGACATCTGCGAGGTGCTCGCCAATCGCGGCAAGCGGGTGATCGTCGCTGGTCTCGATATGGACTACCGCGGTCGACCTTTCGAGCCCATGCCCCAGCTGATGGCGATCGCAGAGTTTGTCACCAAGCACCACGCCGTATGTATGGTGTGCGGCGAACCAGCGAGCCGGTCACAGCGCCTCGCCGGTGGCGACAGCGTCGTCGAGGTCGGCACCACTGACCGCTACGAAGCGCGCTGCCGACGCCACCACGAGCCGGAGATGTCGCGACAGCTCGACCTGCTGGCGGCCCGACGCCTCGCCATGGCAGTACCGGTCCGCGACAGCGGCGAAGGGGCCGGCGCGTGAGCGGCGTGGAAGTTCGCATGGCCCTGCGCGTCGGCGCAGAGCTGGTCGACGAGCCATGGGCGGCCGATCTCGCCGTCGCGCGCGCGTTCGCCGATGGCTGCGCCCGCGGCAGCCTCGATGGCGGCTTGCACATCTCCAGCGGGCTTGGCGTCTTGTCGCGCATTGAGACATGGGACCATCTCGACGCGCTTCTGTTGGCGTGGCTCGTCAGCCTCGACGCCCTCGCGGAAGACGACGACGTGGTGGTGGTCTTTCCCGACACCCGCATCGAGTGTGCGCTGCGACGACAGGCGGACGGCAGCTGCCGCGCCAGCTACGAAGACATCGACGGACAATTCGACCGAGAGTCGCTCAGCGCCGCCATCGACGACGCCGCCGCGCGCCTCCACGAGGCCGCGCGGCGGCGAGACTGTTCGACCCCAGCGCTGGACCGCTGGTTGGCCCGCCGCGGCCGCAGCCGAGGAGTGAGACCATGAGCACCCGCGAACTCGACAACCTGTTCATCGGCATCGCCGGCAT
>CALGHC010000056.1 GCA_937915965.1 uncultured Myxococcales bacterium | reverse complement strand
CCGTCGACATGATGCACATGGCCGAGCGCTACGGTCTGCTGACCATCATCGTGCTGGGCGAGTCCTTCGTGAAGGTGCTGTCCGCCTTGAGCGACGCGCCCCACCCGATGAGCCAGTACGCCCTCATGTCGGCCTTTGGTCTCGCCCTGACCGCGAGCCTGTGGTGGCTGTACTTCGACGACATCGCCGACAGCCGCATCAAGAAGCGCCCCATCCACACCATGATCTGGATCTGGACCCACCTGCCGCTGACCATCGCGATGGTCTCTGTGGGCGTAGCCATCAAGAAGATGGTCTTCTTCGATCCCGGCATGATCGCCGACTACAAGTATCGATGGATCCTGTGCGGCACCCTCACGCTGGCGTTCTTCAGCGTCACGGTGTTGGCCATGGTCACCGAGCGCCACAACGCCCAGATGAGCGACCGCGTCCGGGTCCAGGCGCGCTTGACCGCCTGTGGCGCTTTGTTGCTCATGGCCTTCATCGGCGGATTCGTGCCCGCGTGGCTGTTCATCCTGGGCGTGGTCGCGGTCTGCGTCACGGAGGTCTTCTTCGACCTGTCGATGGCGCCGCTGGCTCCGAGCGCAGAGTCCGCTCACGAAGAGGCGCACGAGTTCTACACAGCCCGAGCCCGCGCCCAACAAGCGCCCGCCGCCGCGCCGGTCAAGGCCGTGCGCGCGCGCCGCGATGTGGGCAACGCGGTGCACAAGGGCACGCCCAGCGAGCTGCGCCGGGACTTCTACTTCTACTTCATCGAGGGAGCCTGGACCCGCCTGCTGACGGCCATGATCCTGATCTTCCTGGGCCTCAACGTCGTCTTCGCGGCGCTGTACTTGCTGGAGCCCGGCTCGGTCCAGGCGCTGCGGGCCGACAACTTCCTCGACGCCTTTGCCTTCAGCGTGCAGACCATGTCGACCATCGGCTACGGCTCTATGGCGCCGGGGACCCCATACGCACACACCCTGGTGACCATTGAGGCCTTCATCGGCCTGTCCTACACGGCGGTCTTCACCGGTCTGGCCTTCGCGAAGTTTTCGCTGCCGACCTCGTCGGTGCTCTTCATCAATCGCCTCGTCGTGCGCACCCACCACGGCGTTCCGACGCTGATGTTCCGCGTGGGCAACGCCAGGGGCAACGACATCGTCGAAGCGAGCATGCGCTGCGCCGTCCTCATCGATGAGGTCAGCCCCGAGGGCGACAGCCTGCGGCGCCTGCACGACCTGAAGCTGGTACGGGCGAGCACGCCGCTCTTCGCGCTGTCGTGGACGATCATGCACGTCATCGACGAGGACAGCCCCCTGCACGGCCTCACCCCCGCCAACGCCGAGGAGCGCATCGGGCTGCTGTTGGCGAGCCTGACTGGCTTGGATACCGTCTACCAACAGACCACCCACGCCCGACACATGTGGTGGCCCGAAGACATCGCCTGGAACCACCGCATGGCCGACATCATCTCGACGCTGCCCGACGGCCGCATCCAGATCGACTACGACCGCTTCCACGTGGTCGAACCCGAGACCGAGGTGACGACGCCGCAGGCCACCGGCTGAAGGCCAGCGGCCAAAGGCCAGCGGGCCCCGACGCGTGTGCGTGAGGCCCGAGTACGTTTCGTCCAACGATTGTAGAGGCATCATGTCCAGTGAAACACAGGCCGCCGTGGTGGCCCCCAGCGGAGCCGAGGGCGCGCGACCGCGCCCCACCCTCAAGACCCGCATCCTCAACGAATTGCAGCCGCAGAACCTCCTCCCCAGCGCCATCGGCGGTCTGGTGGCCGGGATGATCACGGTGATCCTGTCGATCTCGTTCGCCATGCTCATCTTTGGCGGCGAGCTCAAGGCGCACCTGCCGGCGGGCATCGGCCTGGTCCTGTTCTCGGCCGTCCTGGTCGCAACCATCGTCGCGCTGACCAGCTCGTACGCGGCCACGGTCGCGATCCCGCAGGACCGCATCGCGCCGATTCTGGCGCTGATCTCGGGCGCCGTCGTCACGACCATGCACGCGACGGCGAGCACTGAGTTGATGTTCCAGACCGTGGTCGCGTCCATCACGGTCGCCTCGCTGCTCACCGGCCTGTGCCTGGCGGCCCTGGGCGTCTTTAAGCTCGGTGCGCTCATCCGCTACATCCCGTTTCCGGTCATCGGCGGCTTCCTCGCCGGTACCGGCTTGCTGCTGGTCAAGGGCTCGCTGGGGGTGATGACCGACCACAAGGTCTCCTGGAGCCACCTCGAGGTGCTCTTCTCGGACGCGAGCCTGGTCAAGTGGCTGCCCGGCGCCGGCTTCGCCGTGGTGATGCTGTTGGTGTCGCGCCGCTTCAAGCACTACCTGATCATGCCGGCCATGCTGTTGGGCGGCATCGCTGTCTTCTACGCTGCGCTCGCCGCGATGGGCGTGTCGGCCACCGACGCACGCGCCGATGGTTGGCTGCTCGGCCCCTTCCCCGCCGGCGACGCCTGGCGGCCGCTGGGCTTCTCGTCGATGGCGGCGGCAGACTGGGGCGTCATCACCGGCCAGGTCGGCTCGTTGGCGACCATCCTGCTGGTCAGCGCCGTCTCGGTCCTGCTCAACTCAAGCGCGCTTGAGCTCGCCGCAGAGCGCGACATGGACCTCAACCGCGAGCTCAACGTCACCGGCGCCGCCAACATCGTCATCGGCCTGAGCGGCGGCATGGTCGGCTTTCACACGCTGAGCTTGTCGGGTCTTGTCCTCAAGATGGGCGCCCGCGGCAGGCTGACCGGGCTGGTCTCGGCTTGCGTGAGCGGCTCGGTGCTGCTCGCGGGTACCGCCGTGCTCGAGTACTTCCCCAAGCCAGTGCTGGGCGGGCTGCTCTTCTTCCTGGGCCTGTCGTTCTTGGTCGAGTGGGGTTGGGACGGCTGGCGGCGGCTCTCGCGCGGCGACTACTTCGTGGTCGCGCTGATCCTGCTTTTCGTCGCGGCCTTTGGCTATCTGCAAGGCGTCGGCGTCGGCATCGTCGCCTGCGTCGCGCTCTTCGTCATCAACTACAGCCGCCTGCAGGTCGTCCGTCAGGCGACCTCCGGCTTGGTGCAGCGCAGCAACGTCGACCGACCGCCGCGCCACGGCAGGGTCTTGGACGCCGAGGGCGGCCGCGTCCACATCCTGCGCTTGAGCGGCTACGTCTTCTTTGGCACCGCGAATCGCTTGCTGACCCAGGTGCGCGAGCGCGTCGACGGCGGCAGCGCGGCGGCGTTGGACTTCGTCGTCATCGACTTCCAGCGTGTCGGCGATATCGACTCGTCCTCGGTGATGTCCTTCGTCAAGATGGCGCAGCTCGGCCGGCAGTCGGGCTTCCTGCTCATCTTCACAGACGTCTCGGCGCAGGTTCGGCACAAGCTCGAGCGCGAGGGCCTCGACGGCGGACCGGAGGACGGGCTGCACTTCTTCACAGACCTCGACCACGGCTTGGAGTGGTGCGAGGACCGCGTCATCGAGGGCTCCGCCGTGACCGTCGACCGCCAAGGTCAGGCCCTGCGCGACCGCCTGCGCGAGGTCATCGGCGAGGAGTTCGACGTCGATCAGCTGCTGGGCTACCTCGAGCGCCGCGAGTATGCCGCCGACCAGGCCATCATCCAGCAGGGGGATCCCCCTGGCAGCATCTATCTGCTCGACGCCGGCCAGGTGACGGTCCGCCTGGAGCTGGCCGACGGCCAGCAGGTGCGCCTGCGGACCATGAACGCGGGCAGCGTCGTCGGCGAGCTCGGCCTGTACCTGGGCGCGCCGCGCACCGCGTCGGTGGTAACGACCCGCGATTGCGTGATCTACAAGCTCAACCTCGAACGCCTTGATCAGATGCGCGTCACGCACACCGATGCCGCGTCGGCGTTCCACCACTTCATGGCGCACGTGCTGGCCGAGCGGCTGGTGCAGGCAAACCGCATGTTGGCCACCGTGGTCGATTGAGCGGCGCCGGCGGAGGCATCAGCGCCCCTGGGGATGCACGCCTGCGGGTCGAGACAGAAGAGCTGCCAGTCGCGCGCTGTGGCCAGGGGCGTGGCGCTGCGCAGCTCTGGTCGGTCACGGGTGTGGCGAAGTAGCGACGCGGTAGCGATGCGGGAGCCACAGCCGCGCTTTGCATCTGCCACAGCGCCACGGTGCGCGGCACCGGCGCTTCAGACCGGACCTCATCGAGGCGGAAATAAACAGGCTAGCCTGATATTTGGCACCCTCTTGCGCATTTCGCATCCGGGGCCAGCAGGCCCCGGGCGAGCACATTCAAGCGCCGGATTTCGGGCCTCGGGCCGACCACTGCTGTGCAGGGCATTGCACGCCGTGCGCCGCA
>CALGHC010000055.1 GCA_937915965.1 uncultured Myxococcales bacterium | reverse complement strand
CCGTGCCCGCCGCCGACTTCCTGGGTCTGAGTGACCTCCCCCGCAGTGACCGTGACCCGAGCCCCGATGGCCGCCCGGTTGGTCCCCTCACCACCCTCGAGATCCACCTGGAGCCAGTTCCCCGCCTGGGCGAAGGTGTTTCGGAAGACCCGAATCTCCTGGGTCTCGTAGCAGTTGTTCGGCTCCGCCGCGTCGCACCGCGCGTGGGAGTGGCCGACCACCATGTCGAGGTCCCCGTCGCGATCCAGGTCCGCGATGGCCACGCCGTGGCTGCGGTTGTGCTCGAAGTAGTCGTCGACGCCCAGGTCGGTGAAGGTGCCCGGCTGGGCGCCGTCCTGGTGAAACAGCAGGCCTCGGTTTCCGGGATAATCCGATGCGCCGATGTAGACGTCCGGCCAGCCGTCGTTGTCGAAGTCAAAGACCGCGCCGCTCATGTCGCCGTGATCCCAATAGCCAGTCGCGTCCTGGCGGGTCAGACCCGTCCCCTCGCCGCCGGGTCGCTCGAAGCGGATGTTCGGGTCGGCCGCGTTGACCAGGAGCTCGGAGGGGTCGGAGCTTGAGCCAACGTCCCAGTGGACGATCTCGTTGGTCATCAGGTCGATGAAGCCGTCGTTGTCGACGTCCGCGCAGATGGTCGCGCCGCTGTTGCCGGCGAGGCGCCACGGCTCGCGGTCGCCGGCGTGATTCCAGCGGTAGTTCGGGCCGAAGGCGGACTTGAGGCTGGCGCAAAGCTGCGGGTCGGCCTCGGGGACGAGGTCGCAGTCGATGTCCGTCGGGTGATCCATGCACCAACACTGGGCGCTCTTGTTGTCGGTCCAGGTCTGGCGCTGGTCGTAGGCGTAGCCGGAGGCGACCGACTCGTTGGCAAAGGTCACGCCACCATCGGCTGGCACTGCGCGCCACAGGTGATTGGGCGCGCGACCGTAGCTCGAGGCGAGCAGGTCGGGGTGACCGTCGTTGTTGAGGTCGCAGGCGGCCGCTGACCAAGCCCACGAGTGCCCTTTCGCGGCGTTGAGCGCGCCAACGCCGCCAGCCCCCCAGGCGGTCGTCTGGATGCCCGCTGACCAGGTGATGTCCTTGAAGCGTCCAGTGCCGTCGCCCTTCATCAGCCGGTCGGGCAGCGGCGAGCTGGTGCCGCCGACCATGTTGTGGGTGACCCAGAGGTCGAGCAGGCCGTCGCTGTCGTAGTCGACGAATGCCGCACCGGCGGGCACCGCGGGCACACCGGCGAAGCGGGCGTCGCTGTCTGCCGGGCCGAGAGAGAAGGTGCCGTCGCCGTTGTTGAGCATCAGCTCGCTCGTCTCGCCGTCGCCCTTGGTCGGGTCGTGCACGGCAGCCGCGACGTAGATGTCGATGTCGCCGTCGTTATCGACGTCAGCGCTGGCGACGACGTCGCCGGGGCGGCCATAGCCGGCGACCTGCGCGCCGCGCGGGGCCAGCCAGCCGGAGCTGAAGGTCACATCCTCGAAGCTGCCCTTGCCGGTGTTGCGCAGGAGCCATCGACTCTGAACGGCCTCGGGGCCGGGCACGTAGGGGCCACCGCCGTTGCGCACGATCAGGTCGGGCCAGCCGTCGTTGTCGATGTCGGTCACCGACATCCGCACGCCCTGCACCCCGTCGAGGCCCCAGGCTGTGGTCACCTCGACGTAGGACTTTGAGCCTGGCTTCCAGACGACCCCGCTGTGGCACTCGGTGGCCGGCAAGGCCACGTCAGCCGATGCGTCGCTGGCCGTGCTGTCGTCAGCGACGTCGGCGGCCGAGGCGACGTCGTCGCCATCCGTGGCCGGGTCCTCGCAGCCGGCGAGGGCGGCCACAAGTGAGAGGGTCGCGAGCGCGCACGCGGATCGAGTCGATCGAGTCAAAGACGGCATCGTGAGCTCCTGCGCGGAGGGCGGGACCGGCGTCGGCCGGGGGGTGACGGGCCAAGCGTAGGTGCGAGGGCGGCTGGGAGGCAAGCGCGCCGTTCGAGCCCTCGCCCCCCTACCTGCACGCGCCAGCCCACGCTATGCTGCGCCGCTCATGTCGGCGACACCCCCAAGCACCCAAGCCCACCGCCTGATCGCCTTTGTGCGGCCGAGCCGGTGGGCCGCGCTGGCGGTCGCGACCTGGTGGGGTTGGCGGCTCCTGGGGCTGCGGGCGATGCGGGCCTTCGACTCAGTTGACTTCGAGCCGCTGGCGTTTTCGCTGGGCCTGATCGGCGACGTCGCCATGATCGTCGCGCACTTCGCCCTCGTCGGCCTCGCCGCGGGCATCGCTAGCCAGCGACCGCGCCGCCTGGCGTTGGCGGCGACCGCGTGCATCGCCGTCACGATGTCCCTCTTCCGAATCGCCGACACCGTGACCTGCTACTTTGGCCTGTCACACATGAGCGAAGGTTTCTGGTTTCAGATTGGACCGGGCGCGCTGGGCCACATGGTCACGCCGCCATTCCTCGCCGCGGTCGCCGTGGTCGTCGCCCAGGGGGTCTTCCTTCAGGTCGCGGCGCTGCGCCACCGCGCAGGGGTCGCTCGCCGGCTTGGCGCTGGTTGGTCCGCCCTGCCCGGCCGACGCACCCTCGCCGCGCTCGTCGTGCTGGTCCTGGTGCCGACGCTGGGCTGGCCGATCGCGATTCGTCAGCATCCACAGCACTGGGCGCTGATCCCCGAGGTGAACATCGCCTTGGTCTGGGCGCGCTCGTCGGTCTCGGCCGAGGAACGCGCCGACCGGCGCAACGCACCTGTGGCGCCCCTGACGCCGGCCGCCGTCGCGGCGTTGAAGGGCGCCGGCTTGATCGATCCGGCCGCCGACGCCGGCGCCGAGTACCCGCTGATCCGCACCACCCTCGGTCGTCGCGACAAGCTCGAGACCGCGCCCGAGGCAGCAAAGGCCGGCATCGTCGAGCTGTTGCACGTCCCGACGAATCCGGGCGCGAGACCTCCCAACGTCATCTTGATCCTGATGGAGTCGTTCAGCGCCGGCTTCTATGGCCCGATGAACCCGCGCTATCGCGGCCTGATGCCCAACCTGGAGGGCCTCGCTGGCGAAACAACCCTGGTGCACGGGTTCCACAATGTCACCTCGCCGACGGCCGCCGGCCTGGTCGCGAGTCTGTGCGCCGCCCTGCCCTCATCGAGCATCCAGGACCTCGACGTCGGCAAGTCGGTCGACGACCTCGCCGCCTATCGCTGCCTCGCCGACGTCCTGCGCGAACATGGCTATACGAGCCACTTTGCCCGCGGCGCCTCCAAGGTCTACGGGGCGTGCGAGGCGACGCTTCGCGGCCACGGATTCGACGGCGTCTACGGCCGCGAGGACATCTCGGCGCGGTACGCCGAGCGGCCGCAGAACTCGTGGGGGTTCTACGACGACACCCTCGCCGCCTTCCTGATCGAGGAGATCGACGCGCTCGCGAAGCAAGACCAGCCCTTCTTCTTCGCCACTTTGACGGTGGACACGCACATCCCCGGCTTCCCGACCCCCGGATGCAGCGCGCCGGAGCGCTTCGGCGACAGCCGCATCCTCGACGGCTTCTTCTGCTCCGACCGGGCCATCGGCAGCCTGATAGCCCACCTCAAGGAGACCGGCCTGTGGCAGCGTTCGCTGGTGCTGATCACCGGCGACCACGCCATCCTGCCCACCGAGGCCGTGCACGCACTGCTGCCCGAGGACGCCTTCTTCGGGACCTTCGCGCCGATGCCGCTGATCATCCACGACCCGCTGCACCGCCTGCCCGCGGAGGTCCACGTGCAGTCCGGCCAGCTCGACCTGGTTCCGACGATCCTTACCCTGCTCGGCGCCCCAGACATGGATCACACCTTCATGGGTTGGCCGATCTTCGGCGAGCGCCGCGATCACCCGCTCATCGTCGGCCGCAGCGGACGCCGCCTCGCCCTGGTCGCCACCGCGGCGGGTCGGCGCGAGATGCCGCTTGGCGTGCTGGGCGATTGGTGCGAGGCCGATCGGCCGCTTCTGGAAGGTCAGGAGCTGCCGCTGGGTGCCTGCGAGCTCGACGCCTGGTTCACCTGGCTCGACGGGTTGTGGCGCAGCCACCGCCTGTATCCCGACGACCGCTACCACGGCGGCGACGGAGCCAACGCCAGCGCCCTGCTGATGAAGTGGCACCGCTACGACGCCAAGGAGCGCGGCAGCAAGGCCAGCTCTCCCTAGGGCGTCAGGGCGCGTCGGCGTCAGAGCGCGTCGGCGTCAGCGACGACGCTGGAGCGGCCGCGGCGGCGACGCCGGCAAACTCGACAGCGGCGCGCACGCCGGTCTCGCCGGCCCGGACCAGACCGTGGCGCCAGGCGGCACGGGCTG
>CALGHC010000054.1 GCA_937915965.1 uncultured Myxococcales bacterium | reverse complement strand
AGCGCCGACCTCGCCGTCGACGGTGCTGGTGGTCTGGCGGGCGTAGCCGTCGGGGCAGCTCGTTCCCGCACAGGGCCCGCCGCAGAAACGCTCGCCGTGGTCGTAGGCGAGGCAGCCGGTGCCGTCGACGCCAGGTACGTCGCAGTCGTCGTCCTCTGTGCAGGGGTCGCAGAGCAGGCCGTGCTCGGGGATGCAGATCGAGATCGCGTCGCCGCCACCGGGCGACGGAGCGGGCGCACAGGCGAAGCCGGCGGGGCACTGGTCGACGCAAGGGCGGGCGCACTGGCGGCCGGCGGGGGTCGGGATGCACAGACCGATGTCGCAGGCGGCGTTGCTGGTGCAGGGGCAGCCGGCGGCGCCGGGGCATTCGAGGACGGTGTCTGGGGTGGTCTCCGCCGCGGCGTCCTGAGGCTGTGTGGCGCCGGTCGCGTCGATGGCTGCGTCGGTCGTCGCGACAGCGTCTGACTGAGCCGCAGGCTTGTCGTCGCTGCATGCGGCGATGGCTGCTGCCGTCATGGCCGCGATAGCGACAGCGAATCGGTAGCGCCGATGTGGACTGTCTGGGAGTGTTTGAGCGGTCAGCATCGCGGGTCCTGCCCTTCGGGGCAGCCGAGGGTAGACCTGCGAGGTAGGTGTCGCAACGCGCTCACGGCGTTCGAACCAAAGCAGGCGCGCGGAGAGGCGGCGGCACCAGATATCAGTCGATCGGCACCTCGGCCCTGCCTTGATGTTATGCCGTCCGGGCCGTTATGAAGGCGATGTTCACCAACGAAGCAGGCCGGTCTGACAGGCGCCCAGCGGGACGCAGAAACCGGAGGCCGCGGCGGCTTGGCCAGGGCACCATTGACATCGTCTCACTACAGATGTATCTGAATGGCCTTGGGGATGGAGGACGATCGATGAACAACAGACCCGTCACAATCGAACTGCCCAATCAGGTTCTTGAGAGAGCCGACGCGCTGATCCCGAAACTCGAGGCGGTCCCGGCAGTGATCGCGTTCGGCCCGCCCGACCGCGCTGTGGTCTTGCGTCTCGCGATCCTGCGCGGATTGTACGTGGCCAATGTCGACGAGTGGGCGGCCGCGGCCGAAGTGGAAGCGAACGAGGCCTACGACAGTTCGGGCGATTGGGTCCCGGTCTCCTTCCCCACGGCGACCAGGTTGAGGAAGTTCGCCGATGGGACAACCAGGATAAGCCTGCGCCTGGTCGACCACTTCTTGGCCAGGGCCGACGATCTCGCTCACTCGATCAACCGCAGCGACGACCCTGGCTGGAAGGAGCTGGGACGATGCTCGCGCGTCGCCGCATTGCGAGTCGCGATCAACAGGGGGCTCCAAGAGCTGGAGGGGAGATACCTACCCGAAGAAGAACGCCTGAGCGTTGCAGAGATGATGCACCTGCACTTCCGCTGGGGTGGTCATCGCTGGAAGGAAGACGACAAGCGTCGACAACGGCAAGGAGAGAAGTCATGAGCGAGCACGAACGTCAGCATGAACACCTCGAACCACTGTGGACCGTCCGAGACGTCGCCGCGTACCTGCGCACGAGCGTCTCGTGGGTCTACAGGGAGTCGGCAGCAGGGGCGCTGCCGGTCCTGCGCATCGGTGGCCACCTGCGCTTCAGCCCGGCGGCTATGAAGGCATTTGCGCTGCAACAGGACGCCAGCAGCCGGGCCAAGCGCGGCCCAACCAGGGGGTAGCGACCATGGCATCCGTCTACCGCAGGGGCACCAGCAAGGCCTGGTACATCGCGTACGTCGATCACATCGGCAGGCGCAGGACGATGGCCACCAAGGCGCGGACGAAGACCGAAGCCAAGCGCGTCGCCGACGACCTCGAGCGACACGCCGAGCGGCAGCGCCTCGGACTCGAGCCGATCGAGAGCGACTCCAAGTGGACGTTGCGGGCGCTGCTTGAGTGGTGGCTCGAAGAGTTCTCGGGTCGCGCGAAGGCGGGTACGACAAGCAATCGGGACGTCGGCAGCCACGACCGCGACAGGCGTTGCATCGGCAAGCACCTGTTGCAGTGGGAGCTCGCGGATTGGCCGGCGGACTCGGTCAAGTCCACCGATATCGAGCGGCTGCTGCACGAGAAGTCCCGCTCAGGGCTGGCAGCGCAGACGGTCAATCACATCCGCGGTCATCTGAGCCGGGCCTACTCGCGGGGCATCAGCCAGGGGTACTGCCAGGGACCCAACCCGACCACCGGTGTCGGCAAACAGCGCATCCCCAAGGCCGCCACGGACTACCTGCGTACCCACGAAGTACCGGCGGTCCTCGCGGAGATCACGCCTGAGCGCCAACCGCTCTTCGCTGCAGCGATCTACACCGGCATGCGCAAGGGCGAGCTGATCGCCTTGGAGAAGCGAGACGTCGACCTCGATGCCCGCGTGATCCTCATCCGCAACGGCAAGAACGGCAGCAAGGTCGAGAAGGTCCCGATCGCGAGAGACCTGATCCCGTACCTGGAGACAGCGATGCGCCGATCGCGGTCGTCGATGGTGTTCCCGGCGGCCGATGGCCAACAGCAGCGGGCGGATACGGACCTGT
>CALGHC010000053.1 GCA_937915965.1 uncultured Myxococcales bacterium | reverse complement strand
CCCCACTGCGTGGCGGCGTTCGCCGCCTGAGACCCGGAATCCGGAACCGCGCCCGCCCGCGCCGACGGCACTGGCGCTGGCTGCTGGTTGCCGCCAGAATCGCCCGCGGATCATCCCGTGCAGCCCGTCCGCCGTGACGGCGGGCGGCGGCGTTGCTGCCCGGTCCGCCCAGGAGCCCTGTCCGCCCAGGAGCCCTGTCCGCCAAGGAGACAGATATGCTGCGTGTCGTCCTGACCACCGTCCCTCCCGACCAGGCCGAAGCTCTCGCCGAGGCCCTGATTGAGGGTCGCTACGCCGCCTGCGTGCAGATCCTGCCCGAGATGCGCTCGACCTACTCGTGGCAAGGCGAGATCACGCGCGACGCCGAGCGCTTGCTGCTGATCAAGGTTCCCACCAGCCACGTCGAGGCCTGCATGGACGCGCTGGGGGGTATGCATCCGTACGAGGTGCCGCAGATCATCGCGTTGACGGTCGACAAGGTCGCGACCGCCTACCTCGCCTGGGCGCAGGCCTGTGTCGGCGAAGACTGAAGCGGATGCGGCGCAGGACGCGGACACCGCGGCCTCGCTTCTGCTACGATGCCGGCGGTCTGGCGATCGCCCATGCCGATTTCGGCGGCCGCGCGGCGCCGAGCCAGTTCGCCCCACCTAACTCTTCGCGTCGGATGGCCCGATGACAGCGACTCGCACAAATTGGCTGCCGCTTGCAGTCCTGTTTCTCTCCGCCTTGTGTGCCAGCTTGTGTACCAGCGCGTGCAGCGACGATGGCGGCGATGCGACCGCCGACGCGGTCGGCCAGAGCGACGGTCAGCCTGGCGACGCTGCAGCGACTGACGACGGCGGACCCGGTGATTCCACGGCCGATGACGGCCTCGTCGCCCTCGATTGCCCCGGCGGCCCCGGCTGTGTGTGCGCGTCCAACGCCGATTGCGACAACGCCCTGTGCAACGACACCCCCCAGGGGCGGCGCTGCGCTGTGCCGTGCGTTGACGCATGCAGCGATGGCTACGCGTGCACCCAGGTCGCCGGCCCGGGCGGTGACGCGGTCAGCGTCTGCGTGCCGATCTTCCTGCGTCTCTGCGACCCCTGCGCCGCCCATGCGGACTGCAAGGCCGTTGGCGCGGCGACCTCGTCGTGCCTCGACCACGGGCCCGCGGGCAACTTCTGCGGCGTGGGCTGCGCCTCGGCGGCCGACTGTCCGGGAGGCTACGACTGTCAGGTGCGCGCCAGCGTCACTGGCGAGAAGGGCAGCTATTGCGTACCCGTCGATGCCGACAACTCGGATGGAGTCTGCAGCTGCTCGCCGGCGGCGGTGGCAGCCAAGCTCGCGACCAGCTGCGCGCTGCCCTCGAAGGGCGCGGATGGCGAGGTGATTGGCTGGTGCCTCGGTGGCCGATCCTGCGGTGCGGCGGGCCTGGGGGCGTGTCTCGCTCCCGACCCTGAGGCCGAGAGCTGCGATGGCGTCGACAACGACTGCAACGGCCAGACCGACGAGGGCACCTGCAACGACGGCAACGCTTGCACCGCTGACGCCTGCGAGCCTGGTGCGGGAGGTTGCAGCCACGCGCCCAGCGGCGAAGGCCTGCCCTGCGACGACGGCGATCTGTGCAGCCAGGGCGATTCGTGTGGCGCCGGCGTCTGCAAGGGCGCGCCGTTGGATTGCGGCGATGGCAACCCGTGCACCCTCGACACCTGCGATGCCGCGCTGGGTTGCAAGCACGCTGACGCCAACGGGCTGCCGTGCAGCGATGACAACCCGTGCACGACCGGAGATCTCTGCGCCGACGGCGGCTGCATCTCGGGAAAGTCGAAGGTCTGCAAGAGCATCGCGCTCTGCGTGGCTGCCCAATGCGACCAGGACACGGGAGATTGCATCTTCCCCGCCAAGGCAGAGGGGCTGGTCTGTGACGACGGCGACGTCTGTTCGACCGGCGACATCTGCTCAAAGGGCACCTGCGTGGGCGCGTCGGTGGATTGTGACGATGGCCAGCCGTGCACGCTCGACACCTGCGATGCCGCCACCGGCTGCAGCTCGGCCGCCCAGGTCGGCCCCTGCGACGACGGCAGCGCATGCACCGTCGGTGACACCTGCAGCGGCGGCGACTGCAAGGCTGGCGTGGCAAAGGGCTGCGACGACGCGAATGTCTGCACGCTGGACGGCTGCGACTCGGCCAGTGGCTGTGTGCATCAGCCGGCAGAGGGCAGCTGCGACGACGGAGACGCCTGCACGGGCACGGCTTCTGGCGACATCTGCAAGGCCGGACTGTGTTCCGCCGGGGTCGCCAAGGAGTGCGACGACGGCGAGCCTTGCACGCAGGACGGCTGCGACCCCAAGACGGGAGTCTGCGCGGCCAGCGCTACCGCGCAGGATGGCGCGACCTGCGTCGGCATCGGCGGTGGCCCCTGTGTCGCCAGCTGGATCTGCCAGGCGGGTACCTGCGTCGCCAACAAGGAGAAGAGCTGCGACGATGGTCAGCCGTGCACCTTCGACACCTGCAACGACGAGACTGGCGCTTGCAGCCACGCGGCCGCGCCGGACGAGGCCGTCTGCGGCGTGGGCGACTGGTGCCAGCAGGGCAAATGTGTGAAGGGCCCCGGCTGTGGCGATGGCGTCATCAACCAGGAAAAAGAAGAGTGCGACGACGGCGGTAACAAGAACGGCGACGGCTGCTCGGCGACGTGCAAGAAGCAAGGCCCGGCGCCCAAACAGAAGCTGCTGTTGGCTGCCACGTTCGCGATGGGCTGCAACCCCAAGGAGCAGCCCAGCTGCGTCGACAACGCCGACGAGAACCCGCCACATGACGTGACGCTGTCGCCCTATTGGATCGATCTGCACGAGGTCGAGGTGGCCGACTACCGCGCCTGTGTCGAGGCCGACAAGTGCACGCTACCGACGCTGCAGTGGCCGGTGACGACCGCCAACTACGATCAGCCGGGCCGCGACGACCACCCGGTCAACTTCGTGAGCTGGATGCAGGCCGTTGCGTATTGCGATTGGGCCGGTGGCTCCAGGTTGTGCACGGAGGCCGAGTGGGAGTACGCCGCCCGCGGCACCGACGCGCGAACGTGGCCCTGGGGCAACACCGAGCCGCAGTGCAAACACGCGCGCTTCTCTGGCTGCGGCGCCGCGACCGTCGCGGTGGGCACCCTCCTCGACGGCGAGAGTCCCTTCGGCCTGCGCGACATGGCCGGCAACGTCTGGGAGTTTGTCTCGGACGTCTATGCCGCGGACTACTACAGCAAGAGCCCGAAGAAGGACCCGCATGGGCCGGCGGCTGGCAGTGATCCGAACTCGGCGCTGCGTGGTCTGCGCGGCGGCGGCTATGACGGCACCACGGTGGATATCCGCACCTCGCGCCGGGCCAAAGCCAAGATGACCGAAGGGCTCTATCACGCCGGAATTCGATGTTGTCGCAGTGTGGAGTAGGTGTAGCGGCGCTGACTGGCGCCCACGCGTCTGGTGAGCCGGACCGACCCGCCCGGGAACCAGTCCGACCGCCCGGGAACTAGGCCGAGCCCGCTGCTACCGCATCGCCATCGCTGGCGGGCGCGGCCACCACCAGCCGGTCGGGCCGGATCGCTCCGGCGCGATGCAGAAGCGCCAGCACTGCGGGCAGGGCGACCAGAGAAGCGATCGATACGCCGATCATGCCGAGCGTCGCCAGCCAGCCCATGCCGCGCATGCCAATCATCGACGCCAGCAACAGCGAGGCCCAGCCCGCCAGGGTCGTCGAGGCGCTGCCGAGCACCGGCCGGATGACGATGCGCAGCGCCACCATCGGGTCGCCGTGCAGCCGGTAGGCGTAGACCAGGTGCACGCCATAGGCCACACCGAGGCCCACGAGCATGGGCAGCACGATGAGGTTCATGAAAGACAG
>CALGHC010000052.1 GCA_937915965.1 uncultured Myxococcales bacterium | reverse complement strand
ATCACCTCAAGCCAGACCTGTACGCCGTCGCCACGGGTAAACAGCAGGTCCGGGACGCAGACGCCGACGCCTGGCAGGTCGAGCAGGTCGGCGCAGGGAGCGGCGCTCCAGTCGGACCCCAGGCTGGTGAAATCGCGCAGCAGCCGTTCGACCTCGTCGGGGAGATGGTCCGACAACGCCTGGTCGTCTTCCTGGTCGCCTTCCCGGTCGGCTTCCTGATCGACTGCCTGATCGGCCGCCTGGTCGGCTGCCGGCGCATCCGCCGGCGCTGGCGCGGACCGGGCGCCGCCAGCACGCCGAGGACGATGCCCCTCAAGGTGAAAGGTCAGCGACTGCCGATGTGGCCCCCAGATCAGGTCGGCGTCGAGCGACCATCGGTCGGTGTCGCGCAGTGCAGGCAACAGAAGGGCCAGCTGCAAGCCGTAGCGGCTCACGGCCGAGACCACGCTGTACGGGCCGTCGATGGTCAGCCTCCAGGCGGCGGCGTCGACGCGTTCGATCTGCACCAGCAAGCGCAGAAACTTGATCTTGCGCATCAGCACGCGCAGTGCCCAGGCGTGCCGGCATTGCACCTCGACGACGAGGCGGACGGCCCGCAAGAGGATCGCCTGCGCCTGGCCGTCCAACCACACGGCGACCAGGGCGTCTGGGTCGAGGACGCGCCAGCTGATCAGCCGGTGGTTGGCCCGCAGGTCCGCGTACAGCCCGGCCTCCACCAGCGGCGGCTCCAGGCCCTGGTCTGCGGCGACGGCAGCAACGACGGCTCCGCGGTCGAAGGACATCACCGCACCCTGGGCGGGCGCACGGCGGGCCGCAACGGCCGCGACAAAGAGAGCCTCGCGCAGGCCAGGGGCGTCGACAGCAGCATCCGCCTCGAAGACGCAACGATCCGCGATCAGTTTCCGCATGCCGCGGGCGATCCAGATCTCGCCCACGGGCACCTCGACCGAGTCCCAGGCGGTGTCGATGTCCTCGCGGCGCTGACCGATGCCGTCGGCGACGATGGCCAGATAGGCCTCGGCCAGGCGATGGGCGAGCTCCAAGGCCGCGCGGCCGGGTCTGAGCAGCTCGAGGCGGTCGCCACGCCTGCGCACCCGCACCTGGTCGGTCGTCAACATGGCGATTCGGCCTCGCGCCAGGCGACGTGGTCGCGCCGCCGCTCGCTGGTGTGCTGCTCGCTGGTGTCGGCCGAGATGAGCTCGTAGAGCACGGCGCGCTTGTCGCCGCGCTTGCGCAGGACGCGACCGAGCCGTTGCACGTGTTCGCGCACAGAGCCGCTGCCGGACACGACGACCGCGACGCTGGCGTCGGGAACATCGACGCCCTCGTTGAGCACCCGCGACGTGACCACAGCGCTGTAGCGACCGTCCCGAATCCGCTCGAGGATCCGACTTCGCTCGGTGACCCGCGTCTGGTGGGTGATCACCGGAACGAGGAAGCGCTGCGAGATCGCGTAGGCCGTCGCGTTGTCGTCGGTAAAGATCAGAGCGCGTTCGTCACGGTGCAGGTGCAGCAGGTGTTCAAGATAGTCGAGCTTTGCGCTGGCGGTGAAGGCCAGCTCGCGCTGGCGCCGGAAGGCTGCGAGCGCTGCGCGGCCCTCGCTGCTGCGACACGCGGCGCGCAAGAACCGGCCCCAGCCGTTCGGCCCACCCATCCGAATGCCATTGGCGACGACGAAATCCCGGTACCTCGCGCGGCTTGCGTCGTACTCGGCGCGCTCGGCAGGGCTGAGGTCGAGGACCACGCGCACGGTCTCGTACTCGGCGAGCCAGTCGCCGCTCATCTCGTCGATATCGCGCCGGAAGACGGTCGGTCCGATCAGCTCGTCGAGCTCGACCTCGCGGCCGTCGGCGCGCTCGGGTGTCGCCGATAGCCCCAAACGGAAGGGTGCCAGGCAGAAGCGCGCGGCCAGCGCATACGACGTCCCGGGAAGATGATGGCACTCGTCGAAGATGATGAGACCAAATCGATTGCCCAGATGTTCCATGTGCATCCAGGCCGAATCGTAGGTGGTCACGGTGAGCGCCTCGACCCGGTGGTCGCCACCGCCGACGACCCCGACCTCGCAGCCGAAGCTGGATCGCAGCAGGTCGTACCATTGGCGGACGAGATCGAGGGTCGGCGCGACCACGAGCGCCGCCCGGCGGCGATCATCGATGGCCATCACGGCGACATGGCTCTTGCCGGCGCCTGTCGGTAGGACGACGACGCCGCGGCAGCCGCTCGCCTGCCAGGCGGAGATCGCGTCGCGCTGAAAGGGCCGCGCCTCGCGGTGGGCGCGCAGGTCTGCGTCGAGCACGCCGTAGGCGCGGGCGTCGTCCTGCCAAGGCTCCCGACGGCGGTGCAGCATCAACGCGACGGCGGCATAGGACGAGGCCGGTCCGCGGTGACAGGCGCTGCGCGGATCCCAGCAGCAGACGTCGGGGAGGAGCGCCGTGTCGGCGGGCAGGCCGTGAATCTCAAGCGTGCCGGCGAAGAAGGCGAGACGCACCATGGCGCGACGATGGCGGTCGGCTGCGGCGTTGTCAAAGCGGCCGCGTCGGCTCAAGCGCGTCTGCGCGAAACCGATTGACCGACGCCGATCGGCTGTGGCATGGCCAGTAGGGTGAGTTGACGCAAGAACCGGTCCGCATCCGCTGAAATCCCTTGTGCCAGACGGCGCCTCGGGCGTGCGTGATGCGGCTGGCGCTGCGAGCGACGGAGGGAGCGACGGTACGAGCAACAGTGCGAGCAACAGTGCGAGCGACGGTGCGAGCAACGGTGCGACCG
>CALGHC010000051.1 GCA_937915965.1 uncultured Myxococcales bacterium | reverse complement strand
TCGCGCCCGGTCGCGCCGAGCGGAGACTCCCGCAGATCAGCGGCGGTCAGACCGCAGCAATCGTCTTGGCGCTCCAACGCTCCTCGCCGGCACGATGCTTGGCTCCCGCTGGCACGATGCTTGCTCCCGCTACCGCGACGCTTGGTCTACGCCGGTCGCGACGATGATCGGCTTGACACCCCCCGCTCGCCGGCTTGTCTCCCCACAGGTATTTGGCAGGTCGCAGTGGCAAACGGATGGGCATGGTAACGTCTGAGACCACCAACGAAACACAGGCGACCGACCCCTCTGTAGTCGGTCGCAGCGTTCTTGTCGTCGACGACGAGTTCCTGATCCGTTGGTCTCTGCGCGAGCGCCTCGTCCAGGCCGGCCTGCTGGTGACGGAGGCCGGCTCGGGTGCCGAGGCCCTCGACCGATTCTGCCCCGCCATCGAGGTGATCCTGCTCGATGTGCGCTTGCCGGACGCTGACGGTCTCGACCTCCTCCGCCGCTTCAAGCGACTGCGCCCCAGCGTGGCCGTGGTGATGATTACCGCCCACGCGACGGATGACATGGCCGACGAGGCCCTGGAGACCGGCGCCTACGCGTTCATTCACAAGCCATTCGACGTCGAGCAGGTCGCCGCGCTGGTGAGCCGCGCGCTGGCAGAGGCTCGGTCTTGAGCCAGCGCCTCGCTGACCGGCACTCGCAGATTCAACCCCTGAAATCGCGCTAGTTTGTCGCTGTCTTGGCGCGGACCGGAGGCACCGACGCATCGGCCCTGCTGGACGGGACGGGCCGGCAGGGGCAGCATGCCCCTCGTTTTCCGCGCCGCCGCCCCGGGCGTCGGCCACGACCCGACGAGCAACATGTCGCAAGCGCAGATCCTGGTCGTCGATGACGAGAAGCTGATCCGTTGGGCGCTCACTGAGCACCTGGGCGAGGCCGGCTATCAGATCGCCGACGCAGAGACCGGTCGCGAAGCGCTCACCCGCGTCGACGAAGGCGACGTCGACCTCGTCTTGCTCGACTACAGGCTGCCCGACACCGACGGGCTGTCGCTTCTGGCCAAGATCAAGGTCGCCTCCCCCGATACGCTGGTCATCCTCATGACCGGCTACTCGAGCGTCGAAGCGGCGGTCGAGGCGATGCGCCAGGGCGCCTACGACTACGTCAACAAGCCGCTGAACCTCGAGGAGATGCAGCTGCTCGTCGAGAAAGCCCTGGAGACGACCGAGCTGCGGCGCGCGGTCAAGGCGCTGCGCGCGTCCGAGTCCGCTCCCTACTCCTTTGATCGCATCATCGGAGACTCTACGGCGATGCGCGCGGCCAAGCAGTTCCTGGTGAAGGTGGCGCGTTCGCCCGCGTCGACGATCCTCGTCACGGGCGAGAGCGGTACGGGCAAGGATCTCGTCGCCAAGGCGCTGCATTACCAAAGCGACCGCTGCGGCGGACCGTTCATGAACATCACCTGCAGCGCGCTGCAGGAGTCGCTGCTTGAGAGCGAACTCTTCGGCCACGAGCGCGGCGCCTTCACGGACGCCAAGTTGCAGAAGAAGGGCCTGCTTGAGCTCGCCGCCGGCGGCACAGTATTCCTCGACGAGATCGGCGAGATGACCCCGGCCCTGCAAGCCAAGCTGCTGCGTTTTCTTGAGGAGAAGACCTTCAAACGAGTCGGTGGGTCGCGCGACATCGTCGTCGACGTGCGCATCGTCGCCGCCACCAACCGCGACCTGGAGGGCGCGGTGCGCGACGGCGCCTTCCGCGAGGACCTCTACTACCGACTGCGCGTGCTGCCGGTCACGCTGCCACCGCTGCGCGACCGCGGCGGCGACATTCCCAAGCTGGTCGCCTACTTCGTCGATGTCTTCAGCCGCGAGTTCCGCAAGGACGTCAAGGGGATCTCTCCCGCCGCGCTGAGCTATCTCGATCAATACCACTGGCCCGGCAACGTCCGCGAGCTCAAGAATGCGCTCGAACGAGCGGTGCTGCTGGCCGATAGCGACGTGCTGGGCACCGACGATTTCATGATGCTCTCTCCGCGGGCCACTGCCGGGGATCGCGCCCTCGATCTTCCCGTCGATGGTCTGAACTTCGAGGAATTGGAGCGTGACCTTGTCGAGCAGGCGCTCCACCGGACCGACGGCAACCAGACCCGCGCGGCCGCGCTGCTCGGCATGAGCCGCGACCAGATCCGCTACCGGATGGAGAAGTTCAGCCTCGACGCCCCGCGCCCGCGCCGCGCCAACGGCGCCTGAGCGCGACGCCCCGCGGCCGCGCCGCGCCAACGGCGCCTGAGTGCGACGGTCCGCGCGCGTCTCCGCGGCGGCTGATCTGCCGCCTCCCCAGTTCAGCCAGGATGACGGCGGGCCGCGCAGCGGCCGATTGCGGAATATTCCCCAATCGCGTGCGTCAGATTCCGCATGGCGGCGCGCAAGCTAGTCGCCATTCCCACAATGACAACACTTTTTTGCGATGGCACGGCTCTTGCTCCCTTTCACCACCAGCGAGGGGACCGCGGCGCCCCAGCGATTGACCAGCGCCGCGATGAACCCGCGATGGAGGGCCTGATGGCACGGGACAACATGCGCAGCACCAGCCTTGAGCAGTATCTCCGCGAGGCCAACCGCTACCCGTTGCTTACACCCGAAGAGGAGCACGATCTCGCAGTGCGCTTCCGCGAGACGGGCGACGCGGCTGCTTCCCGCAAGCTGGTCAACTCGAACCTGCGCTTCGTCGTCAAGGTCGCCAGTCAGTATCGCGGCTACGACCTCGACCTCACCGATCTGATCCAGGAGGGCAACGTCGGCCTGCTGATCGCGGTGCAACGTTTCGACCCGACCCACGGCAATCGGCTGCTGAGTTACGCGGTCTGGTGGATCAAGGCGTGCATCCAGAGCTACGTCGCCAGCCACTGGTCGTTGGTGCGCGTCCTGCCCACCTCGGCGCAGCGCCGCCTGCTCTTCGGTCGCCATCCGACGACTCCTTCCGGCGAGACCCCCAAGCCGCCGCCGGTGGCGGCGCCGACCGAGCGCAAGACCCGCCGCCGCAAGGACCCGGGCGACGTCGGCCAGTGGCATCGGGTCGCCAACATGGCCCGCCACTATCTCGACCTCGACGGGACTGTCAGCGAGGACCGTCGCATGACCCTCGCAGAGACCATGGCTGCGCCGGGCGACGACGCGGAGGTCGCATTTGGGCGCGCCGAGGTTGACTTCGATCTCAGCGCGCGCCTCGACGTGCTGCGCGCGCGGCTCACCGACAAGGAGCAGGTGGTGCTCGACCAGCGGCTGCTCTCGGATGACCCGGCGACCTTGCAAGATATCGGCAAGCAGTTCGGCATCACCCGCGAGCGGGTCCGTCAGGTTGAGCGTGGCCTGAAGCGCAAGCTCGCCCGCAAGCTCAGCCCGGCCTTCGCAGTCGCCTGACGTGGCGTGTCGCTGACCGCCCTCTTGGATGCACTCCCAGCTCGCCTGCCAGCAGGGCGCGGTTCCCAATTCCGGGTCTCAGGCGGCGAACGCCGCCACGCAGTGGGGAAGCGGCAAGAACCACGCTTCTTGCCGCTGGGGGTCGAGCCCCGACCCCCAAGAAGAGAGACGCGAACGGCTGCCGATCACGGGAGCGGCTGCTGACCCGGAATTGTGAGCCGCGCCCCTGCCAGCAGCGCGCCATTGCGCGTGATGGTCGCGCTCGCCTACCCTTCGGCTCTGAATGTCGCCGCAAGTTCAGCGGCGAGCGCCATCGGTAGGAGGCTCGTCATGCGCGCACGCCATCGCAGCGCCGTTGTGGCAAGCGCGATCCTGGTCGTCTCGACGCTCGCAATCACGGCGGCGGGCGTCGCCTCGGCCTCTACCGGCGGCGCCGCGCCGGTCGCCGCCGGCGTGGCCCCCGGATCCTTCGTCGACGGCCTCCCGCCCTCTGTCCCCATCGAGGTCTCCGCGACCACCGAGGCTGCGGCCGACCGTGGCCCGGCGCCCGTCGGACCGGTCCTGCCGCGCGCGCTGGAGGCGACTCATCTCGCCGCCGTCGCGTCGCTGTGGGACGAGATCGTCGATTGCCCGGCCCCGGATCAGGTCGGAGGGCCTCTCGCGGACCTCAGCATCTCGGACTCGCTCGCGTTCTATGATGGCCGTCGCGCTTTTCGGGGCCAGCCGACCTGGTCGGGCGGCACCGGCGCGGCAGACGGGCGTGCGCCGACGCCGTGCGCCGTGTGTCACTCAGGCCCGGTCGTCGGCGGCGGCCGCGACGTCGGCGCGGGCCCGGCCGGTCCCAACCAGGTGCCACCGCTCTTCGGGATCGGCGGCCTGGACCGGATCGCGGACAAGTACCTCGGCCCGCTCCCCGATCCCGACGATCGCAACAACGACGGCATCCGTGGCTCGGTCGTCGGCGAGGTCATTGACGACGACACCCATCGCATTGGTCGGTACGGCCGACGCGCCCGGATCGCCAACCTGCGCGAGGCCGTGCGCGGCGAGGTCCAGCGATGGCAGGGAATCGCGGCGGATCGCGGCGGCCTGGGCGACGCCGCCGTCGAGCGGCTGACCGCCTTCGTCGCGGGATTGGCGCCCCCGCCGGTCTTGTCGCGCGACTCGGTCCGGGATGGCGAGCTGGTGTTTCACCGCTGCAGCTGCGCTGGCTGTCACCAGCCGACCTTGCTCGATCTCACTGAGATCTTTAGCGACGGGATCCGTCACGACCTCGGCGCCGGTCTGACCGATGCACGCGGCGACGTCGCCGACGACGCCGACGAGGCGCGCTGGTGGCGCACGACGGCGCTGTGGGGCCTGCGCTGGCGTCAACGTTTCTTGCACGATGGTCGCGCCGCCGATCTCGTCGCGGCGATCGACGCACATGGTGGCGAGGCGAGCCAGGCCCGCGCCGCGTGGAAGCGCCTCGACCCAGCGGCCCGTGCCTCGCTGCTCACGTTCTTGGGGAGCCTGTGACGTCGAGCGGACCCGGCCACAGCGAGCTGCCAGTGCGACGTCGTCGCCGCCTGCGGGCACTCGTGCGCCACGCCGGGCTCTTGGGCGGGCTCGCAGTCTTCGGCTTGCTGCTCGCCCTCCCCCTGCCTGGCGACCCTCCCGTCGCCGCTCAGCGCTGCGTCGCGGTCCTCGGCCTGTGCGTGGTCTGGTGGTTCACCGGCCCAGTGCCCTTGCCGGTTACCTCGATGGTCGGCATGGCGCTGGTCGCCGTGCTGGGCGTCCTCAGTCCGGGCGAGACGCTGGCGCTCTTTGGCAACCAGGCGGTCTTCTTCATTGTCGGCGTCTTCATCATGGCGGCGGTCATGACCCGCACCGGCCTCGCACGCCGCCTCGCCTTGCACCTGCTGCAGCTTCTGTCCGGTTCGGAGGAACGCCTCGCCCTGGGTGTGCTCCTGCTCGCGACCCTCCTATGCAGTGTGATCGTCAGCCATGCCGTCGCGGCGATGTTGCTGCCGATCGTCCTCGAGATCATCGCCGCGCTGCACCTGACAAACGATGGCCGGCTCGCCCGGCGCCTGCTGCTTTCGATGGCCTGGGGTACGGTAGTCGGCTCGAACCTCACCCTCCTGGGCTCCGCTCGCGCCGGCCTCGCGTTGGGCATCTTCGCCGACTTTGGTGGCCACTCTGCTACATCCGACATCGGCTTCCTCGACTTCAGTCTCGCCGCGCTGCCGATGGTCGCGCTGTCGACCGCTGGCGGCTGGGTGGTCTTGCGCCTCGCCTTTCCGCCCGAAGGCGTCGATACCCGCGCCGCCTACACCTGGCTGCACCAGCAGGTGGTCAAGCAAGGCTCGATCTCGCGGCGCGAGCTGGCGACCATCGCGGTGCTCGTCCTGATGGTTGCGGCGCTGGCGTTGTGGGGACAGCAGGTCGGCATGGGCTCGATCGCCCTGCTCGGCGCCGGCAGCCTCTTCGCCTTGCGCCTCGCCGAGTGGGACGAGGTCGAGCAGTTCGTCTCCTGGGGCACAATCCTGATGTTCGGCGGCGCCGTCGCCCTCGCCGGCGCGCTGGAGCGCTCCGGGGCGATCACCTGGGCCGTGCACGGCGTGCTCGCCAACACCGACACCGGTGGCCTGGTGGCCCTCGCCGTCCTCTCCTACGCTGCCTTGATTCTCACAGAGGTCGCCAGCAACTCCGCGGTGATCGTCCTGATGCTGCCGATGGCGCTGGGAATGGCCGGCGACCTCGGTATCGACCCGCGCATGATGGTCTTCATGACGGTCTTCGCGTCCGGGGCGGCCCACGTTCTGCCGACGAGCACCCCCGCCATGTCGATGGTGTTTTCGACCGGATATCTGCGCAGTCGCGACACCCTGGTCGCGGGGCTGATCCTCAACCACATATGCTGGGCCGCCTTGATGCTGTCGGCCTGGCTGCTGTGGCCCATGTTGTTGTCCTTGGAGGCAAGGTAATGCCCAAGCTTCTCGCGGTCGTCTCGACCACCCACTACTGCCTCGACGTCGTTCACCGCGCGCTCGCCGACGCGTCGACGGCCAACACGAGCGCCTCAGAGCGCGCGGTTCCGACGACCGTGACCCTGCTGTACGGGC